>JACMMD010000361.1 GCA_014379235.1 Anaerolineae bacterium | reverse complement strand
GTAAACATTCATGATGAAGTTCAGAAGCGAAAATTTGTTCTGTATCAGCATATGGATAAAGTGCGCGGCTGTCAATCAAAGCCTCACACACGCAAAGATAAAAGGGTGCGGCTTTTTCTTTTGCACAAATTACCAACTATCTCCCGATACCCTACCCCATGAGCGGCGGTTTACAGCCAATTTTATAGACCTTTAACCCGTTCTTCTTGTTAGAGGTAGCTATATTCTTAACCTTGATGGTCTATTATGCTGGTGATAAGGTAGATGCTGCGGCGTGTGACAACCTTGTACCCGCCGCGCAGTGTTGGCATAGTTTGGAGTATTGAATGGAAGCAGTCAAACGTATCGCCCTCGTCGCCCACGACAACCGCAAAAGCGATCTTGTCGAGTGGGTCATCTGGAATCATACCGTGCTGTTACAGCACCAATTGGTCTGCACAGGCACGACGGGCCGCCTTGTTGAAGAGGCGCTCATCAACACGCTTCGCAGCGACGACAACCCCGAACCCGCTGTCGAAATCACGCGCTTGAAATCGGGGCCGCTCGGCGGCGACCAACAGCTTGGCGCGATGATCGCCGAAGGGCGCATCGACTTCATCATTTTCTTCTGGGATCCGTTGGATTCTCACCCGCATGACGTGGACGTGAAAGCGGTGTTACGTATCGCCGTCGTCTACAACATCCCCATGGCCTGTAACCGCGCAACCGCCGATTACATGATTTCCTCGCCGCTCATGCGAACGGCTTATATCCCCCACAACGAAGATTTTACGGCCTACGTTGAGCGTAAGATCGGCTGAGTGTTGGGCCTTCTACAGCAGGTTTTGGCGCGGCGGCATCGGCTGACGGGTGTTCAGGTCGTAGCGATAGCCGTGCGTCAAAACGTGGACTTTCACCCCTAGTACCGCAATCGGGTCGTGGCGCTTGACGGCATGAATGTCGGTGTGCTGCAAATCGCCACCATCGACCACCGTCACGCTGCCCGAACCAACCACCTCACACTGATTATCGGGGTTGATGACCAGCGCGGTATCTTCGTCTACGCCCATGCCGAGCATCGCAGGGTTGAGCGCGACTGCCGTCATCAAGCGGCCAAGCCGGTCACGCTGGCGAAAGTGCTGGTCGATGATGACGCGCTCGGTCAAGCCCAGTCCCGGCGCGAGGTGTACCATGCGCTGTGATGGCGCTGCCCCACTGCGCCCGAAGGCGATCATGTGCTGGCTCATGGCCGACGCGCCCGCGCTCGTGCCGCCTATGGTTTTACCCTGTGCCAGCGACGACGAGATTTTGCGCCCTAACAGTGTCCCGCCGAGAAACGACACCAGTTTGACCTGATCGCCGCCCGTCATGAAGATACCTGTCGCGTCTTCCAGCGCTTCGATTTCTTTGGGGTTGTTGGCCTGCTGGCGCTCTTTGAGGTCGAGGCAGTGAACATTGGCCGCGCCAAGTCCTCCGAACACGTCGCAGTAACGCGCACCCGTTTCAACCGCAAACGCCGACGCAGTTGGGATGACGACTAAGCGCGCCTGTTTGCCGCCGCACAGGTCAACGAATTGGTTAAGGATGACCATACGCGCGGTCTTGTCCTCTGCGCCGCCGATGGGCATGAGGTAGCCGCGTTGATGCAGGTCGGGGTTGGCGATCAATGAATCCATAGAGGGTGTTATCTCCCGAAACAAACCACGTTGTGTTTAACGTTTTACAAAGGGATGACACCTTAATTTTGTCACGCTTTTAGGTGAGGGTCAACTATTGAATCGACAACGATCTCGTAACGTAATTGAGGCGTGTTGCACGAAAACAGCTGAGAGAGCCATTAGATTGTCAGCCTTCGGCAAAGAGAAAAACCTAACACAGGGACACGGAGAGACAAGAGATACAGAGAAAAGATTCTGTCTTTCCCACTGACTCTCGTCTATCTGAGCCTATGTGTTAAGTTTCGTTTTAGCTGATGGCTGACTGCCTTTTATCCGCCGCCAATAGGCGTTCAATCTCGGCGGTTTCGAGGTCATCGACATATGTGGTAATCGCCGCAGCGATGAACTCCGGCAGTTCAGTATGAATCTGACTGAAGAAGGCCACGAAATCCGGCGTCGAACGATAGCCCTCGCCCAAGCCGCGCAGGATGTCCAGCGACGGTTCGTAGAAATAGCGCAGATGATCGTGCCAGCGCTCTAAAATGGCCTGTACTTCGGCGCTTTGCGGCTCAAGGCCGGCGTCGATAGCGCGACCTAGCTCCGTGTAAATCTCACCGCCCTCTTCGCGGATGGCTTCCTGTTTGACGGGGCCGTAGCTGTTCCACAACTGGATGGATTTGTTGACCGTCTCCGGCCCATACTGCAAACGCGCCAGCCGCGTGTAGTGTTCCTGCTTCTCTTTGGTGAAGCCCTCGAATAGATTTTTGTCGCTCATTTCGACCTCTCCTACTAGATGCATGATGGTGCTGTCAACCGTGCCGACAAGGCTTTGCAAACGGCTGATCTTGTCTTGAAGGATGCTGTGATGGGTTCGCAGCGCATCCACGAGATCGAAATCAGCACTGTCAAGTATCGCTTTGATCTGCTCCAGCTCGATGCCGACCTCACGATAAAAGAGGATTTGCTGTAACCGCAGCAGCGCGTGATCGTCGTAATAGCGGTAGCCGTTCGCGCCGATCTTCGCCGGATGCAGCAAGTCAATTTCGTCGTAGTAATGCAGCGTTCGGACGCTGACGCCGGCCATGTCGGATAGCTGTTTGACGGTGTACATCGGCATTCTGCTCGCTTTCGTCTACGAACTTGATCTTAAACTATGACGTGGCGTGAGAGTCAAGCAGATTTGGAAAGATGTTTTGAATGGGAAAAAGGTGTATAATTCTATTGTGTGTAAGTTCACAAATGAGGGCTACTGCGAT
>JACMMD010000031.1 GCA_014379235.1 Anaerolineae bacterium | reverse complement strand
GGTATCGACCTTGTGAAAGAGCAGATTCGCATCGCTCGTGGGCGACGTATGGGCCCCACCGAAAGCTTCACTGAACCCACCGGCTGGGCCATCGAGTGCCGCATCAACGCCGAAGACCCCTACAACAACTTCCTACCCTCTGTCGGCACGATCACCACACTGATTACCCCAAGCGGGCCGGGTGTGCGTGTAGACAGCGGTGTTTACAGCGGCTACGAGATCACGCCTTACTATGACAGCATGATCGCCAAGCTGATTTGTTGGGGTGAAGATCGCCCTGAGGCCATGCTGCGAATGCGCCGCGCCCTTGAGGAATTCACCATTATGGGCGTGAAGCACAACATCCCCTTCCACCTCAACCTTCTCAGCAGTTTCAGCTTCATCGCTGGCAAGATCGACACGCGCTTTGTTGAAGAACGTTTCAGCATGACGACCTACGAGCAAGAGCCGACGGACACCGAACTTGAAACCGCCGCCATCGCCGCGACGTTGTTCGCACATCGCCAGCGCCAACTGGCCAGCCAAGTGGTGTCTCGCGGCAAGCGCGATACCAGCAATTGGAAGTGGGTCGGGCGCTGGGAACGGATGCACCGATGAAATACATCACGACGTTAAATGGACAAAAATACGAAATCGAAATTCAGCGCGATGGCGGGCTGTTGGTCAACGGCAAAGAATGCGGCGTTGACTTCCGGCAGTTGGGCGATTCGGCGCTGTTCTCGATTGTGACGCAAGACCGCTCGCACGAGGTCGTCATCGAAGAACGTGACGACGATTACGAAGTGTTGATGGGTGGGCGGCTGTTCACCGTGAACGTCATGGACGAACGGGCGCAGCTTTTGGCTTCCCGACGCGGTGGAGTCACGGTAGATTCCGGTGAACTCTCGATCAAGTGCCCCATGCCGGGGATGATTGTGGCTATCATTGTGACCGAAGGACAGGAAGTCAAAGCGGGGCAAACGCTGGTCATCCTTGAATCGATGAAAATGCAGAACGAACTCAAAGCGCCGCGTGATGGCATCATACAGCGCATCAGCGTCGAGGCTGGGCACAGTGTCGAACAGGGCAAGGTGCTGGTGACGATAGCGTGATGTCCGAAAACCTTGCTGTAGGGGCGACGCATGCGTCGCCCCTACCTATGATTCGTTCCTACCGCGTCCTTTTGGATACACTTTGGATCATCGTGCTGGCGATTTATGTGCTGGCGGGAACGCTGCTTGTACCCTTTCACGGCGACGAATCGACGCTGCTGTCGCTAACCCGTGACTACGCAAATCTCTTTATCCTCAACCTTCCTGAGCGAGTGCGTTTCAACGATACGCCCTATGATCCCGGCGCGCAATATCTACGCCTGATTAACGGTTCGCTCAACATCTACGGCATGGGGTTGGCGTGGCAGGTGGCAGGATTCAGCGTCAATGACATCAATGACCAGTGGGATTGGGGCGCGGGTTGGGATTACAACCAGCAGAACAACCACGCGCCAACGCCCGAATTGTTAGCAGCGACTCGTTGGCCGGGAGCGCTGTTCACGGCGGCAGGAGTCGCGGCGATGTTCGCGCTTGGGATGGCCCTTGATGGGCGCTTAACCGCTTATCTCGCCAGCCTGTACTATGCCCTCAACCCTGCGATTTTACTGAATGGACGCCGGGCCACGCTCGAAGGCAGCACGATATTCTTCGGCTTATTCGTTGTGCTGGCGGGGTTGTGGCTACTGCGACATCGAACGTGGTGGACGGCGATTGCACTAGGCATCGTGAGTGGACTCGCGCTGGCCAGCAAGCACACGAATCTATTCGCGGTAGGAGCAGTGTTCGCGGCTTGCGCTCTTTATCCGGTGCTGCTCAGAACTGAACACCGCAACCTGATGCGTTACGCCGCACAGGTGACGTTCGCTGGCATCCTTACCATACTGACGTTTTACGCCCTCAATCCGGTATGGTGGGATGGTAACGCGCTCGAACGCGGGCTGCTGATCTTGCGACTGCGGCAAGATTTGCTACAAGATCAAGTATCTATTTTCGGCGGCT
>JACMMD010000360.1 GCA_014379235.1 Anaerolineae bacterium | reverse complement strand
GTCACGCGCCGATTTTGCCCGCGCAGTTCCGCCGCCGCCTGATTGACCGCGCCCAAAATCACGGCCATGATAGCCCACGCTTGCAGCGTCGTTTGCAAATCTGATAAGCGAGTGCCTATCGTCCACTGTCGCAGCGCGGGAACAGCGTTCAGCACAGCGACAACGCCCGTCCCCAGCAGAAACAGAATCACTGCCAGCGCGAACCAATGGGCAGCGAGGGTAAATGTCGGGTTGCGGTCAGCCAACGCGCGATAGCTGTGCGCGGCGAACACCAGCACCGCGAACGGCGCGGCAAACAGCGCGACGTTTCCGGGCCATGAAGGCACTCCCGGCGCAACAATCATCGCCGCCGTCAGCAGCCCACCAGCCAGCGCCATCAGCGCGGACACGTTATACACGCCCATATCTGCCCACATTTGCGGCACGTTGCTAAAACGCCTCATCAGCCAGAAGCCGAGTGCCACCGCCGCCAATGGATAAGCAATGTTGAAACTGCCATACACCGCCAATGCAGTCAGAACGCGCTCTTGCGCGATGTCGTTGACGGGCAGCATTCCGACAAGCGTACAAAGCGCGCTCAAAGCCATGCCCGCTGCCCAAACCGTGACCATCGGCGTCCATATCCGGCTGAGGGCCACGTTCGCCAGCACCAGCACGATGACGACAAACACACCACCGTCCAGCAGCGGCAGCAGTTCGAGCATATTCCGCCCTTCGAGCAGCCCTAACATACCCGCGCCAAACGCCAGTACCAGCAGCAGCGTCCACAGCCGCGATGTCCACACCAGCAGTGTTTCGTAGCGCAAAGCGCTGTCTGCCCCGATGCGCGTCACCATGTACACACCGCCGCCAAGCAGTCCGCTTAACACTGCCAGATTGAGCAGCACATTGGCCAACGCGCCGATTTGGTGATAAGGTAGCGTGAGCGCTAAAGAGTCGTCGTTGGACAGGAATTTCACCGCGCCGAACAGCGCCGCCGACGTGTATAACGCCAGCAGCAGCACCGCCTGAGCGAGAAAACTAAAGGCCACTTTCTGCGTTGAAGTAAAAATCATGCAGCTATTCGCTTCTGACAACTAAATTTATGGGGTTAGAGCCATCTGCATTCATATTCCATAGGCTCATCACCCCAAGTCGGTCAGATTGAAAGACGATATGGTTACCATCAGGCGACCAGCTTGGATGAAAGTTGTATGCGTTATCGCAGCCCGTCAAATTGGTTTGTACCTGCGAAGTTACCGCGACCTGCCAGATAGCAGAATTCTCATCATCGCAACCTATCTGAAACAAAAACTTATCGTTTTGATATGACCAAACCAGATCACTCTCCGGTAGAAATAAATTCGATGCTAATTGAACTACGTGCTGATCTTCCAGCGAGATCAGCCATAAATCATAGTAAGCAAGATCGGGGGTCGTCATGTAAGTGATAAATTGTCGATCTGAGGAAATTGAATAGCTGCTGATTGGCATTGGCAGTAACTCTGTGACGCTGCTATCTTCGATAGATATCGCTGTCAAAATATCATCGTCATTGACAACCGTTACAACATCATCCGACATCCAGCCGGGATAATGGTTGAATCCGCTCTCAGGTAACGTCAACCTCATAAGAAACGTTTTGTTCACATCTGCAACATAAAGATCGTGGTTACCAACACTAGAACCAACCAAAAATGCGAGATACTCACTGTTAGGTGACCATGCAAAATCCGGCGATACTACGCCCTCGGATATATCACTGGTTAAGTTGATAATCGAATTCTGTGTTGGGTCTAAAATGAGCAAATCGTTGCGGGTACTATCCACATCAGAACCTGATCTAAATGCAAGGTAATCACCGTTTGGAGACCATTTGGGCAAGCCGTTATAAAAAGTTACCATCGTATACGTTCGATTCACAGCGTTTGAGCCGTCGCTGTTCATCGTCCACAGGTCTGCTCTTGTGTCACCGTCAGATCTGACAGCAACGAACGCAATTAGCTCTTCCGTAGGCGACCATGCCGGATGCACCTGATGGACTTCCAGATTTTGCCCAACAGTATAACCATCAGTGCCAAAAGGCAGGGACAACAACATCAACACAAATAAGCGGATTTTTGAAAGGGTTCGACGCCATTTCCGAATCATAGCTGTCTCGGTTTCTAACTCAGTTTTTATTCAAGTGTCAGCAAGAATGCGATCAGGGCGCTGATTTCGTCGCCGCTCAAGGCATCGCCCAAGCTGCGCGCCATCACGTCGGGAAAACCCGGAACGACGAATTCGCTCGGATGCAAAATCGAGTTCCGCAGATATTCCTCAGCGCTTTGACCGAAGATACGTTCGCCCGCCCGCGTGGCCACGCCTGCCAACGACGGCCCCACAATCACCACATCCGGCTCAAGCGCATGGCAGGTCGCACAGTTTCCCGGCGACCCGGTGAACAGATCACGCCCACGCACTGCCGCGCTCACTGCTTGTGCGGGCAGTGCGCCGAAAGCCTCACTCGCCACCGATGACACACTGATGTCACTGCCGCTCACGCGAATGGTATACGGCGGCCAGTTAGCCGCATCCGGTTGAATGCCCGTCCACCGCAAGAACGCCAGCAGATCGTC
>JACMMD010000359.1 GCA_014379235.1 Anaerolineae bacterium | reverse complement strand
TTGGATTAACGCCGCTGAAATCAACCAGTTCAAGCAGCCCGGGCCGTACAAGGTCAGCGATGATGGTGTCGGAATCGGTTACAGGCGGCAGCAGCACTTCAACGAACGTGCCCGATTCGTTGCCGCTCGTCACCATCGCGCCATCGATGTCAGCAAGCCGCCGCTCCAATACCGCTACAACTTCGGTCACATCGTCCGTGCTGTAAACGGCATCGGCGGGTAGGTCGATTCGCAGCAGCACGGATAGCGCGGGTTCATTTCCGGTTGGTGTCGAGGTCTGCGCGTAACCATGTCCCGTCACACCCAAAACCACCACCGCCACCGCCGCAGCAGAAATCAAAAACCGTTTTGCCCTCATCACGGATTCCTTTCTGACTTGAATAAAAAAGGGCGCGGTAATTAGCCCGCGCCCCTGAACGTTCAATGTTCGCTTAGTCTTCCTCGACCAAGAGTTCCCATGTGCCCGTCGCTTCATCGAAGCGGAAGGCCTCAGCATACAGGCTGAACAGGACATGGAAGCCCGGCCCCGCTGTGAATGTGCCATTCGCGTCCATCGTGCCGCCGGGGTGATATTCGTACTGGCTGACATAGCCGAACTCCGGCGTGATTGCCCAACCGAGCGCCTCGCGGATTTCGGGGTTCTCGCGCCACAGTTTGCCGAAGCCGCGAGTGGGCTGCTGCATCCCTTCCGGCGCTTCGAGTTCGGGGTCATCTTCGACATCGCCTTCCGCGAACGTGTCGTCATAGACCGCCCATGTACCGCTGCCTTCTTCTTCCAGCACCATCACCCAGATTTGGCCCGTCGGCTGTACCCACAACATACGCCCGTTCTCGAACACCTGCTCCGCCACCGCAATCTGGGCGCGAGTCGGTGTCGGGAATCCCGGCGGGAGCGGCGTCCCTTCAACTGCGAATTCGGCTTCGGTTGGGGCGGCAGTTGCGTCAGCGCTGACGACTACCGTGCCGTCACCAATGCCCCACAGTCGCACGGTATCATCGCTGGATACCGAAGCGATCAGCGTCGCGGTAGCGTTGAAAGCGACAGCTTCAATCGTATTATCATGACCTTCGAGCGAAATCAACGGGTCGCCAATCGAGCCATCAGGCGCGACAGCATACACGTTAATGTCGGCATCTTCATCACCCACCGCGAACAGCGTTCCGTCAGGGCTGAAACCGAGCGGCACACCGCCGCCAGTCCGGCTCTCAATCACCGACATTTGTTGGCCGGTGGCTGCGTTCCAGAAGTAGGCCTCATCGAACTCGCCCGTCGCCACCAACGTGTCGCCAATAGGGCTAAAGGTGACGTTGTTCACATCGTCATCCAGCTCAAAAGAGTAAAGGCGCGAACCGAGCGCCGCAGCGCCGCTCACGTCCCAAATCATGACGCGCTTATCGTCGCCGCCTGTGGCCAGCAGCGTTCCCGCCGCGTTAAACGCCAGATCGTTAATATCGTCACCATGATCGTCCATTGATGCTAACTGTGTGAGCTGCGCCGCGTTGGCGGTAGTGATCGGTTGCAGCCCCGGCGTTTGTGCCAGCGCAGGCAGGGCAATGCTCAAAGTAAAAGTGGCGATAAGTGCCAATGTCGCCAGCGCCACTGTCAAGGCACTAGTTCGTTTATTCATCGGGAGTCTCCTTTGTCGAGTGTGTTCCGCAAAGCGATTAATATTATGCGACAATAAGTTCCCTGCGACAATACTACGGTGGGCGATGGTAGCCTACACGTTGGGCGCTTTTTAGCTCTCACTCATCCTATGGATAATAAAGTAGGGGCGTTCAATTGAACGTCCCTACCGATATTTCGCTAATTATTCGCAGCTTGGGATTAGGTAAGGCGAGTATAGAACTCGACCACCAACTGCTCGTCCACTGGCACGGGGATGTCGCGCCGTTCAGGGACACGCAGCAGGGTAACGGTGATACTTTCGCGGTTGACGGCGAGATAATCCGGCGGTGCGCCGCCTTCGCCAACCCACGACAGAATATGTACGTTCTTCTTCATCTTGTCGGTCAGCGAGACCGCTTCGCCAGAGCGCACCGAGTACGAGGCGAGGTCAACACGCTCGCCATCGACGGTGATGTGGCCATGATTGACCAACTGACGCGCCGCCCAGATGGTGGCCGCGAAACCCGCACGATAGACAAGGTTATCCAAACGACGCTCCAACAGCGACAGCAGGTTAGGGCCGGTTTCTCCCGGCTGCTGCTTGGCGCGCAGGAAGTAGCGGCGCATCTGACGTTCGCGGATGTTATAGATGAACGACAGCTTTTGCTTTTCGTTCAACTGCAAGCCGTAGTCACTGCGGCGGCCCGAACGATACTGCTTTTCTTTACCATGATCGCCCGGTGGGTACGAGCGCTTGTCCATGATCTTCTGATACTTCGCACGCGGAATCAGCACTTCACCGAAACGCCGTTGCACCCGCGCCTTTGGCCCGTGATAGGATGCCATAGATCGAACTTCCTCTTATTGTCTACGTTCGGCGGGCCGTCAGTGCCGCGTGACTGTGCCCACAGATTTAATAATCGAAACTGCATAAAGGACGGAGTAGGAGCGACTATTGTAGCGGTCAAGTGCGATATTTCTAGGGTAAATTTTTGCGGATGATGATCGTTGTAGGGGCGACGCATGCGTCGCCCCTACGAAATAACGTTTTAGCCCTGCGGCCCTTTTTCGCCGTCGCCCTTGAACTCTGCGCCCATCGCATACACCACGCGCCGACTCCAGCCGGATTTCTGTGCGATAGTCTTGGCCGCTCCGGTCAGCATTTCGCCCGCTTGTAGCCGTGCGAACAACGCCGCGCGCACGTCGTCCTCTTCCCACTGCTCCTGATTCTCCGGCGATGCTCCCGCGATCACGATGGTGATTTCGCCGCGAGGAGCTTCGCGCTCAAAGCGGATGATGGCATCGGTCACGCTGCCGCGAAAGAACTCCTCGAACATCTTGGAGATTTCACGGGCCACACAGATACGCCGATCTCCCAATGTGCGCCGGATGACTTCCAACGTTTCCAAGAGGCGATAGGGGTTCTCGTAAGCGATCAAGGTCCGCCGCTCGTCGGAGATGGTGGCCATGTAATCGCGCAGCGCTTTGTCTTTCTTGGGCAAAAAGCCGAGAAACACGAAGCTGTCCGTTGGCAAACCCGATGCGACCAGCGCGGGCAGAACCGCGTTCGCTCCCGGCAGTGGCTCGACGCGAAAGCCCTGCGCGATGGCGGCGTTGATGAGTTCGTAGCCGGGATCAGATACGCCGGGAGTGCCCGCGTCGGAGACCAGCGCCACGTCACCGCCGGCCAGCGCGCCGAAAATCGTTTCCAGCTTGCCGAGCTTGTTATGCTCGTGATAGCTGGTCATCTGCGTTTTGATGTCGTAGTGCTGGAGCAGAACTTTGGTGGTGCGCGTGTCTTCGGCGGCGATCAGCGCGGCCTCGCGCAAGATTCGCAGGGCGCGCAGGGTGATGTCTTCCAGATTGCCGATGGGAGTCGGCACAATGTAGAGTGTTCCCACTTGGAGTTACCTTCGGTCTAACGGCCCATCATTGTAGCGGATAGCGGTCAGATCGTCAGCAGTCAGGTTGTCAGCCATTAGCTTTTAGCGGTTAGCTGGTCAGCCGCCGAGGGTTAAAATCCCCGGCTAGCTGTCCTCAATTCCCGACCCGTGTCGCCACAAATGAGAATGGAAATACACACGGCCCAGATAACGCGCCGCCCATCGTTGTATACTCAAAATGCCCCTCCATGTGGTCGCTGTCTATGATTCGCACCTCGAAATAGGTCGCGTCCCACATCGTCACATAAGTGCCGGGTTCCGGGCTGCTGAAAGACATGTCGACAGCCGCCGGATCCGGATACTGGAAGAGCGCCCCATAAATAAGACTAGGGGTGAATTCGTCATCGGGTAGCTGGAATGACCCATTAGTGCGAGCATAGTCCACAGTGACCGATCCATATTGTGTTTCGCTGTCGGCCATCTCACAAGTTATGGATGGCGG
>JACMMD010000358.1 GCA_014379235.1 Anaerolineae bacterium | reverse complement strand
GCTACCCCAACAATCCGACGGGCGCAGTCTTGACCCCTGAAAGGATGCAGGAAGTAGCTGACATCGCAGAGAAGTACGATCTGGTGGTCATCTCCGACGAGATTTACGAACGCCTCGTTTACGGCATTCAGCACCAATGCTTCGCCACGCTGCCGGGAATGTACGAACGCACGATCTTGATGAGCGGCATGAGCAAATCGTTTGCGATGACCGGCTGGCGCATCGGCTACGTCACCGCGCCGCCTGACCTGATGAACGCGATGCGTAAGCTGCACCAATATCTCATCATGTCCGCGCCGACGATGGGGCAAACCGCCGCCGTCCAAGCACTGTGGCACGGCGAAGACGATGTTCAGGACATGCGTGCCGCCTATGACAGCCGCCGCAAGTTGATCGTCAATGGCTTCAACAAGCTGGGACTGACCTGCTTCGAGCCTCGCGGCGCGTTCTACGCCTTCCCTAGCGTAGCCGTCACAGGCATGGACGATGCCGAATTTTGCGAACGTCTGCTGCAAGAGGAGCGTGTAGCCGTCATACCCGGCAGCGCGTTCGGGCAGAGCGGCGCGGGCTTCGTGCGCGCCAGCTACACCAACAGCGAAGAGAACATCGAGGCAGCGCTGGAACGCATGGGGCGCTTCATGCAGCGCTACGGTTAAGCGTCTCGCATAACAACACATGACTAATGTAGGGGCGTTCAATTGAACGCCCTTTCTGATTCCAAATGCTGATTTCGGTTTACAATCAATGCAGAAGTTTGCCTGTACACTGATGTCGGTTTAACATGTGGGCACATCGCAAATAAATTCAGTCTGGGGACACCACAATGGAAGAATATGTCTCGCAAGCAGATAAAAAGCAGCTCGAGCTGCTCGAAAAGCATCGCACAAATATCGAAACCGCGCTGCTAGAACGCCGCAAACAACGCGAGTTTGTCAATAAGCAGCTTCAAGCCTTTGCCGATGGGTTGTTCGGCGCGATTGTCACGGTGGTCGAAGAAGTGCGCGCTCATGGCGTCACCGAACTGGGCAAGCCGCGCCTGATCGATCACCCTGCCGGGACGGGCAAAGCGTTGAATATCCCGATTGAGGATTGGAGCGTGATCCTCGTACCGCTTGCAGGCGTAGCGCGCCCGAACATCAAAGATGAGGCGCAAATCACCGGCGCGGCCTTCCGTGAGTTGAGCGGACGCATCGCTGCGTTTATCGGCAGCGAACCGGACGCGATAGCCTTCTACGATATATTGGTCTTGCAGAACGGCTCGTGGTTCGCGTGGGGTTACGGTTGGCCGCGCCAAGCATCGACGGTGGACGAAACCAATTTCAAGATACTGGCATATGAACTGATGGCCAGCTTCGTGAAGGACATCCGCACCACATGGCATTCGCGTGATGAAACGCTGCTCGGTGTATCAATGGATGCCCGCAAACGCCCCTACGACTACGGTTTGCCGGGAGACGAGGCTGGTGGTGGTCGGTGAACACCGACCTGCTGCGCGTGGCCGGAGCATACATTCAGGCTGGCGAACTCGACGACGCGCTGGCCACGCTGCACGATTATCTCGACACACACACCGAAGATGACGACGCTGTTCGTTTGCGAGCGGCGGTGCTTTTGCGGTTGGGAAGTGCAGACAATCTCTATGCCGCACTGGATGATCTTGTCCGTCTGCCCACTTTAGGCAGCGACGACTACTATCAGCAGTCCGTCATCTACGAACGACTAGGCGAACTCAACGGCGCTGCCCATGCTCTGATGCAAGCTCACGCGATTGCCCCCGATGACGAACGCCTGACCGAACGCTATCTCGGTATATTGGTTGCGCTTGGCAGAGTGGACGATGCGCGGACGCTGGCAGAAAGTATGCCGCGAACGTGGCGTTGGCTGCGCTGGCGTGGCGATCTGGCGGCACAGGCTGGCGATCATACAGCGGCGGTTGAGCAACATGGCGAAGCGCTCGACGGATTGAACGCTGCATTAGAGACGATGGAAACGGCATTTACGTCCAATATCAAAGCGCAAATCTTACTCGCCCGCGCTCATGCCTTGACCGCGCTCGAACGCTACAACGAAGCCGATGCGGATTACGCCGCCGCCGAAACGCTCACGCCGGACGACCTGATGATTCAGTTCAATCGAGGCTTGGTCGCTGCCTTACGCGGCGATATTGCGACGGCGATAGGGCTGTGTGGAGATGCGCTGCAACGGGCAAATGCAGCTATCGAGGAGCACATGCGGAAGGCGTTAAGCGAAGACCCGCGCTTCGCGGCGCTGGCGATGCTGCTGCTCGAAGGGGAATAGCTTCAATCATCGCCAATGATTTCATCCATATCTTCTTTCCACGCTGTTTGAAGTTCATGTCGATAAGCAGCTAGTTCATCATCACTGATGGTCACTTTGGAGTTCGCATACTTTCCACGTAGGCTTTCACGTTTATCGAAAGCGCCTGCTGCTTTCCGCCGCTCAAATTCCGCCAAAATCTCTTCACGGGTGATAGGTGTAGTGCGTCTGACGATATGCAAATAATCCATCAGTTTTAGTCGATCTGTATCAGAAAGCTGTTCGACCAGTTCCACTACATGTTCCAGTTTTGCCGCCATCGTTTCATCTCCTCATAAACCCTAGCGTTATTATACAATCCGCCGCCTAAATTATGGTAAAATCGCGCCATTCATGCCTTGTCAAACTCCGACCAGCACACGAAACAGGCCTATTCACC
The DNA here is from genome assembly GCA_014379235.1 of Anaerolineae bacterium. Lineage (GTDB taxonomy): Bacteria > Chloroflexota > Anaerolineae > Aggregatilineales > Phototrophicaceae > JACMMD01. Next base: position 626 of record JACMMD010000358.1, on the reverse strand, counting down.
CATGAGCGATTGGAAACCCGTTATCGGTCTGGAAGTTCACGCCGAACTTATGACCGCCAGCAAAATGTTCTCGAACTGCCCTGTCGTGGACAGCGTAGAAGCCGCGCCCAACACCGCCGTTGATCCGGTATCGCTCGGTCTACCCGGCACACTACCAGTCATCAACCAGCAGGCCGTCGATTATGCGATGATGGTCGGGCTGGCGCTGCACTGCGAGATTCCGCCTGTGAACCAGTTTGCGCGCAAAAGCTACTTCTACCCCGACCTGCCCAAAGGCTACCAGATCAGCCAATATGACCGTCCGTTAGCCATCAACGGCTACATCGACATCGACCTGAGTGACGGTAGCACCAAGCGCATACGAGTGCGCCGCGCTCATCTCGAAGAAGATACGGGCAAGCTCGTCCACACTGATTCAGGCAGCCTCGTCGACTACAACCGCGCTGGCGTTCCACTGCTGGAAATCGTCACCGAGCCGGACATCGCTACCGCCGAAGAAGCCGAAGCCTACGCCCGTAAGCTACGCGCCATCCTGCAATATCTCGGCGTGAACAGCGGCGATATGTCCAAAGGGGTGCTGCGCCTTGAGGCCAACGTCAGCGTGATGCACAAGGACGATACCGAAT
>JACMMD010000357.1 GCA_014379235.1 Anaerolineae bacterium | reverse complement strand
GCGGATTCTGGGACTGGGCGCGTATACGTCGGTGGTCGGCGATGCGGGCAAAACCATCGCTGATCGGCTCGACGTTCCCGTGACCAACGGTGACAGTTATACGGTGGCGATTGCCGTAGAAGCGGTGCAAGAAGCGGCGCGAGTGATGTCTATACCCATGCGCGAAGCGACGGTTGCAGTCGTTGGCGCGACAGGCGCGATTGGCCGGGCTTGCGCGCAGCTTTTCGCGGGGGAGTGTGCGCGGCTGACACTGGTCGGGCGGCGGCTGGATGCCCTAAACGAAGTGCGCGAGTTATGCGAAGGGCAGTTAGCCGATGTAACCGTTAGCACCGAGATGAGCGCCATCTACGATGCCGATTTGATTTTAACGGTGACGAGCGCTGTTCATGCCGTCATCGAGCCGCAGCATCTCAAACCGGGCGCGGTGGTGTGTGATGTGGCGCGCCCGCGTGACGTGTCGGTGAAGGTGGCCGCAGAGCGTGATGACGTGCTGGTGATCGAAGGCGGCATGGTCGAAGTTCCCGGCCCGGTGGATTTCCACTTCGACTTTGGTTTCCCGCCGAAGAAGGCTTACGCCTGCATGGCGGAGACGATGGCGCTGGCGTTAGAAGGTCGCTACGAGGATTACACCGTCACCCGTGAGATTGAGCTATCACGGGTGCGCGAAATCCGCGAGATTGCGGGGCGGCACGGCTTCCGTTTGGCGGGTTTCCGCAGCTTTGGCGAGGCCGTCAGCGAGGCGACGATTGCCAACGTGCGCGAACGGGCGACAGTTCGCCGCAAAACGTGGTCGCCGGCAGTGTAGTTGTTAGCCTTCAGCAGTTCAGCGTTCAACAGAGACAATTAAGAGATATTGCTGTAGGGGCACGATGCATCGTGCCCTTACTTCTCTATGGTTAGCGAATGTCAACCTTTGCAACCTTATTGGCATGAAGCCTGTTTCACCTGTATATTTAAGGTATACATCTGTTCGTAAACTTGATACGTATTACAGTCAGTGGTGTTGGTCTTTTCAGACACGGTGAGGGGCAAGCATGAGCAAGGGCCGAATTCTGGTAGTTGAAGATGACTTCGATATTTCCAACATGCTGCGTATTTACTTCAGTGGGCAGGGCTACGAGGTGCAGGTTGCGCCACGCGGCGGCGATGCCCTCTCGATGACGCGCAAGCAGCTTCCGAACCTGATCGTGCTGGACATCATGCTGCCCGATATGAACGGCTACGATGTATGCCGCGAACTGCGTACCACCACCCGTACCAGTCACATTCCGATCATTTTCTTGACGCAAAAAGATGAGCGCAGCGATAAGATTATCGGCTTGGAACTGGGTGCGGATGACTACATCACCAAGCCGTTTGATATTGAAGAACTTAAGCTGCGCGTGCAAAACTCAATCGCCGCCAGCGAACGCAACAAGCACATTGACCCCAAATCGAACCTGCCTACCGGACGTTTGATCGAGGACTACCTGCGCGGCTTGATGCACAGTGAGCGCTCGTGGACGTACATTGATACCAAGATCAATCACTTCGACGCCTTTACCGAAGTTTATGGTTTTGTAGCGGGCGATGAGGTGATTCGCTTCATGGCGCTGCTGATCGGTGAAATCATCGACGAAGTGGGCACGGCGGACGATTACGCGGGGCATCCGGGCCGCGATAACTTCGTACTCATTACCCACTCGAACGACTCTGATCGCGTCAAAGACCGGCTGATTGATCGCTTCGATGATGAGGTCAAGCAGCATTATTCGTTCATTGACCGTGAGCGTGGCTATATCCTCGTGCCCGGTGGCCCGAGCGGTGAGCAGCAAGTCCCGTTGATGACGCTCTCGGTGGGGTCGATCTCCACTCGTACACACCAGTTTTCCGACATCCGCGAAATCACCGAACTGGCGGCAGAAGATCGCCGTCGGGGTTTGAGCGGTGACGATGCCGGAATCGACCTGCTAACCACCTCGTGGTAATTTGTTCGCCGCCCTTGTTGGTGCTGAGTTGCTAGGGCAGTCAAAACGATGAGCATGGGAATCCCGTTAATCCTGTTCGTGGGTGGTCTGGTGATCTTGCTCTGGCTGTTCCTTTGGTCGCGCCAGAAGCAGCAGTTGAATGCCTACAGCGCGTCGCAGAATGATCTGGCGACCACCAGCCCGACGTTATCTGCTGCAAGCGCTGACGATGTTGAAATAGCAGCGAGCGAAAACGACGCTGTATTGGTGGCGAAAGGTCACGGGCAGTTGGTGTTCATCAACGAACCCGCCCGGCGCTGGCTTGGCTTGAACGGCGATGACCCAAGCCTCGAATATGTGGCCCGCTTGGCGCACCCCGCCGACAGCTTCCTTGAACTATTCGCCCACGAAGGGCAAGCATCCTTTCAACTCGGTGAACGTTGGGTTCAGGCAGCGTCGCATCGCATCCCGACGGGCACGGATACGCGCACCATCGTCGTTATGCGTGAACTCACTGGCGGATCGAGTGAGGGCGCGCAGCGTCCAGAAACGCTCGACCTGTCGCTGGCGATGCGTATCATCAACGAAATTGGCGAAACCATCAGCGCGAACCTGCGGCTGGATGACGTGTATCAAGCGCTGCTGTCGATTGTGGCACGGGCCGTACCGATTGACGCGGGCGAAATCTGCCTGTGGGACGAAGAAAAGGGCGTGTTGTACCCGCGTGGATGGCTCGGTGATGCAAACTATCTGGTGATGCTGTCCGAAGCGGGCAGCGTCTACGAAGTCGGCGAAGGCATCACGGGTTGGGTCGCGCAGCATCGCAAGCCCGTGCTGGTGTCGAGTTTGCGCGACGCGGCAGCCGTTCGTCCCAAGCTAGAAAATAACCCCTACCGCAGTTTTGTGGCCGTGCCGTTGATGCTCGATGAGCGTTTTCTCGGCACGTTTGAACTGTGCAGCTATAAAGATCGTCATTTCGGTCAGGCGGAATTGGCACTGCTGCAAGCCGTCACCAAGCACGTATCTATCGCTATTCGCAACGCTGAACTCTACGCCGAACAAGCGCAGCGCATCGACGATATGGCGAACTTGCAGCAGGTGGCGCGGCAGCAGGACGACGGCAGCGACAATTCGAGCGGTGTATATCTGGCGCTGAATGAACGCATCGCCAAGCTGTTGAGCGCCGAAATCTGCGGTGTGCTGCTGTACGACGAAGAGCGCCAAACCCTGATCGCAGAACCGCCGTTTTATGGTTTGCCATATCATGTTGTGAGCTACATCATCCCCGTTCCTCCCGGCAGTCCACAGCGCCGTTTCTGGGAGACACAGGGTTACTGGGTTTCTAATCATGCTGAAACTGAACCGCTCATCGAAGAGATGGGCCTCAAGCCGTTAGCCAGTGTCAGCGGTTGGCGCAACGTCGCGCTGATTACGCTGCAAATCGGCAATCGTTTGGTGGGCGCGCTGCAAGTGGTCAACAAACGCACGGACGGCGGCTTCACGCCCAACGACGTGAAAGACCTACGCATTATCGCCTCGCAAGCGGCGGTGGTGGTGGAGAATGCGCGCCTGTTCCATTACGAGCGGCGGCGCGATATTGAACTCAAAGGTTTGCAAGAACTCGCGCATACTATTGGCGCGGTGCATCTGGATGAAGAGTTTTACTCGGAGATCACGCGGCGCATCGCCCAGTTGATGGATGTGCAGATGTGCGGCATTTTGCTGTACGACGGCGAAAATAACCGTTTGGTGAGCCAACTCCCGTTCTATGGTCTCGATGACAATCTGGTCAGCGCGTATACGATCCCGCTCAAACCGGGCAGCGCGCTCGATGAGATTTGGACGGACGAGGACTACTGGTACTCCAATCAGGTTGAGTCCGACCTTGTGGTTTATGAAGCCGAACTCGAAGACCTCGCGGCGGTGCTCGACATCAGAAAAACGCTGCTGGCTGTGTTGGCGGCGGGCGGACAGCGGCTCGGTGTTATTCAGGTTTCGAACCGCACCGACAGCGAAGATTTCACCGATAAAGATGCGCGGATGCTGCTGACCTTAGCTACGCAGTCCGCCGCGTTGATTGAGAATGCGCGCTTGTATCGTGAGGCACAGCGCCGCGCCGAAGAAGCCGACAGCTTACGCCACGTCGCGGAACTGGCCGGCGGCATTGTCACCACTGATGATTCGGTTGTGACGCTGCTGTCTGAAATCGCGGACGTGATGCAAAGCGGCATCGTATTCGTCAATATTCTAGACCGTCAAACAGGCGGGTTGGTGTCGTATCCACGCTGGTCGCACGGTGTCCAGTTCAAAGACCCGTTGGTGCAGGACGTGTACAGCGAAGGCTTTGACCAGACCGTTGCCATGTCCGGTCAGCCGTTTATGACCCGCGACGTGATGACCGACGCACTTGTGCCGCCGAGCTATCGCATGATCGCGCCCAAGATCGGCGTGAAAGACTTGCTGATCGTGCCGCTCAGTGTCGGCGGGCGAGGACTGGGCGAACTGGCAGTCGGCAACCGCAGCGAGCGTTCATACGACGAGGATGACGAGCGCTTGCTGTCGGCTATCTCGTCGCAGATCGCCGCGACCATTGACCGTTTACGCCTGTACGAATCCACCGGCCAAAATCTCAGCCGCCGCTTGCAAGAACTCGATGCGATTTCGCGTGTCAGCAACGAGCTGACGCTCACTCTCGACCTTGACCGCGTGTTGGACGTGATTCGCCACGAGGCTGCTACCGCTACCGATGCCGAAGGCAGCACCGTTGTTTTGCTGCGTCCTTCGGATGAATGGCAAAACGCCGATACACCTGAACTGCTGCGGCGTTTGGGCGCGGGCGATAAAGTTTTGCCAGATGTCCTAGCCGACATCGAGGTTCGCGCCGTCAAGCGCGGCGCGGATACGGTTCTCGTGCCGGATTATGGCAGCAGCGACCTGAAAGCCATGCCCCACGAAGCGCGTTCAGCTACTGCCGCCGCTATCCTGTATGCCGACGTGACCGTTGGTGTCATTCATCTGTACCACCAATCAGCCAATCACTTCGATGATCGCGCTGCCGCTTTCTTGCTGACGTTAGCCGCCAAAGCCTCACTCGGTTACGCCAATGCGCTGCGTTATCAAGAACAGATGGAGAGCGGCGGGCGTCTGCGGCGGCGTGTGGAGCAGTTGAACCAGATTTTCGAACTGGGTCAAATGCTGCATACCAACGTTGATCCGGTGGTCATTCTAGAAGCCATCGCTTACAGCGTTCAGCAGAGCGTGGGCTATGACGTGGTTGTCATGCTGATGGCCGACGACGACGCAAAGGTTCTGCGGCGCGTGGCACAGGCTGGTTTGCCGCTCGAAGCCTTCGAGCAGAGCCGCCGCGCCGTGCTGCCCATCGCTGAACTTGAAAAGCTGCTGCAAACGCCCTTCCGCATCAGTGAGTCAGCCTTTTTCCCTGTGGAACGAGTCGCAGAGTGGCTCACTGGTAATTTAGATGCGCTAGCGACGACGTATGCGGGCAACCGCTCCATCGAATCCATACACCGCAATACGTGGCGCGATGGCGATATGCTGCTCGTGCCGCTGCTTGGCGCTGGCGGCGAACTGCTGGGTGCGATGAGCCTTGACCGCCCGCAAGACGACCTTCGCCCTGAGCGCGCTACGATAGAAATTCTGGAGATTTTCGCGCATCAAGCGGCGGCGACGATTGAGAATACACGACTGTTCCTCGCCAGCATCCGCAACGCCGAGCAAGAAGTACGCCTCAACGAAGTGATGGAAGGCATCGCCAGTACGCTGGACATCGCCGGAATCGTTGAGTCGGTCGCGCGTGGGGCGCTCAAGCTGCTGCCCTTCAGCCGCATGACCGTCGCTATGTTGGATGCTTTCCAGCAGGGCTTCCGTGTGCTGCGTGTCAGCGTAGACAACGACGGAACGCTGCGAGTTACGGATGAACATCGCGCCCACTTGCAAGATACTGCGCTCGGTTTGACGTTCGATGATGGCCAAGACCATCTCTATCACACCGATCACCCCGACATCCATCGCTATGAAGACCTGCGC
>JACMMD010000356.1 GCA_014379235.1 Anaerolineae bacterium | reverse complement strand
TGCTGACAGGACGTGAACGCAGCGAAGCAGAGTTGGGAGCGTTATACGCGGCGTCAGGCTTCCGTCTTACGCGTGTTATTCCTACGGCAGACGGAGCGAGCATTGTCGAGGGTATCGCCGTGTGAGCGCTATTTAATCTCACCTGCAAACTGGAGAGGAACTCAAATGGCGAAAACCGTGTCTGAAAAGATGGGTATTCAAGAAGGAGCGCGGGCGTACTTCGTCAATGCTCCGGCGGAAGCGCTAGAAGCGATTGATACGCCGCAGTTGGAGCTTGCTACGGAACTGCGGGGCGACTTCGATTACATCCACTTTTTCGCAAAAAGTCAGGATGAATTCAACGATATGTTTCCGAAGTTAAAGCAGCACCTCAAGCCAACCGGAATGCTGTGGGTTTCGTGGCCGAAGAACCGCAAGTTAGGAACCGACCTCACCATCACGAAAGTTATCGAACTCGGCTACAACTTCGGGCTGGTGGAAAGTAAAACGATCAGCGTAGATGCAACGTGGTCAGCGATCAAGTTTACGCACCCTAAAGCGGGCAAAGTTTATAACAACAGTTATGGGAAGCTAAAATCCTAGAGTGTGGTTCGCTACTTAATCTCGCTGCGGCCTTTGCTATCCGGCGGGGCGATGTGCAGCGCGCCGTTGATGTCGTCGATCTGGACGCGCCCGTTCTCCAGTTCCAGCAGTAAGTAGGCATCCTGCGGAACATTGACCGTGAACGAAGCGCTCGACATGCCGCCGACCACACGCTTCCGTTTGGCGACCACATACACTCCAGCCTCATCCTGATCGGTAGCGATGCGCCAACCGAGCGGCACTTGCAACTGCACGACCACTTCGACCTGCGGTTTCAGCCAGCGCGTCACGCGAACCTCAGCGTTATCGGCGCGCAAAAACAGCGTGATCGCGCTGCTGGCGCTGACGTTGAACAGGTAGCTTTGCTGCCGCCCGACGAACGGACGCGCCATCTCGGTGACGCTTTGCGCCGCGCCGACGATCTGCCACAGGGTATTCAAGTGCTGCATCAGTTCACCTTTTTAAGCCAGCGTTGTATCGACTTGACGATCACTTGCGGCTGTTCTAGCGCCATCATGTGGCTGCCGCCTTCGATGATGTCGAGCTGTGCTTCGGGGATATTCTGCGCGAGATAATGACTGTACTTAAACGGCGTCATGCGGTCATCGGTGCCGCCGAGAACCAGTGTCGGCACGTTGATTTCGGGCAGGCGTTCGCGCACATCGAAAGTATCGCAGGCCGTGTAATCGGCGTAGAGGGTTTCCGCGCCAGCCGCCAAGCGCCGCTCGTAACCAGCGGCGCGCAGGTCGGGATCAGCATCGGCTGACCATTCCCAGCCGTTGACCAACGTGACTACCCCTTCCGTATCGTCTACCACATGCTCCAAAATATCAGCGTGAACGCGCAGCTTCGCGCCTGTGCTGATGAGGATTAAGCCTTTGACGCGCTCCGGCTCATTCAGCGCCAGTGTCAGCGCGACTGCACCGCCCATACTGTGACCAACGATATACGCTTGCTCGATATTGAGTGCGCCCAGCAAGGCGACAACATCTTCAGCATAGCTGGCGATGGTGGTTCGCGGCGGGCCGGGCGAGTAGCCATGTCCCGGCAGATGACAGGCCGCGACGTAAGCCTCTGGCAGCCGTCGCAGTTGCAGCGGCCAGTCCAAATGTGTTCCACCCGCGCCGTGTATCAACAGCAGCGCCGCACGATTCTTAAGATGGCTGCTGCTGGCCAGCGCGTGATCGGCGTACCAGATAAAGCCGTAAGAGGTGTCGGCAAGCGACACAGTATTTTTCCTCTGCGCTCATAAGATCGCCAACCCTCATTATAGCGTGGAAAGGTCGCCCTCTGTCAGCGCGACATTGCGCGGAACGCCGAAGTCATTTACCCTTTGCGGCAGTGAAACAGAAGGCAAGTGAATGAGTCAACGTAGACTTCTTATCGCGGCGGTCAGTATCGGTCTGGTCGTTGTAATCATCGGCATCATCATACTGACTCTGGCGCTCACGCCCGAACAAGCGCATCCAGCCTACACGGCGGCGGTGGAATTCGTCAACGCGGCGGGGCATGGCGACGATGCGGCGGCGTTCGCGTTGTTGAGCGATGATCTGCAAACTTACGTGAGCGAGAACTGTGCCGATGGCAGCGTGTCGGCGTGTATCGCAAGCTATACGCCGCCGGAATGGGGGCGATTTTTGAGCGCGGTCTATCGCCGTTCTGCGCCTGATGGAACGGCCATCGACGTGCGCTTGATCGCCACTTATGCCGAAAACGAGGGCTTTAGCGGCGTGTGCATCTATCAGCGAATGCAGCAGAACGAAGCGGGCGAATGGCGCGTCTATGGTTGGTCAGGCTTCATCTCATGCGGCGATGCCGAAGCCACCGACTTGACTGCGCCCGACGCTCCGAATCGAGCGCCATGAAGAAACAATATTGCATTGTAGGGGCACGATGCATTGTGCCCCTACTGATGATTTTATTCGCCGCCTGCGTTCCCGCCACCGAGCCGCCGCAGTTGGTGTTCACTCCCGGCGCACCTATCGTCGTCACCGAACGCCTGTATGACGCAGGCGCATTCAGCATCGAATACCCGGATGGCTGGCGAGTCGTCACCGGGCCGGCGGAAGCGCCGCCGTCGGTGGTGTTCGTCGCGCCGGGAGACTGCGCGCTGATCGTGCTGTCCACAGTGCCAATTGAAAGCCCGCCCGCGCTGGCTGAAACCTGCGGCGAGACTCGCGGCGAAACGCGGCGTTTGTTGGCTGGCGAGGTCGATGTTTATGCCGCCGGAAATGTCGCACCGATTGAAGAGTGGGAGTCGTTCGTGCCGATTTTCGAGCAGATGGTGGAATCAATACGGGCGGCCAATGAGACCGCCCGTAAGCGATAAGGACAGCGCCGAGGGTTGAACCTCCCGGCGCTCAGTGTGGGCTAGGAAACGGCGGGAAACGTCCCAGTGGATGTCTTGATGGCTTCGTTGAGAACGTCATGGGCATTCAACGAAGAAGATGGTGCTGCGCCACCGCGTAATCCCTTTGCACGCTCGATCAACCCTGCACCTGCCTGCATGAGAAATTCATGGAGTGGGTGCGTTGTCCCATACTGGCTTGCGACGCGGAAACGCTCTAGGTTTTCCAAGCGCTCGCGGTGCTCGGCTTCAACGATCATCTGTAGTGTTCTTGGGTCGATCATCATAGCGATGCTTCCTTTCCTGTATTGCCCTACGAGCATCATTAAAGCACGAGACCGTCGACATCCCTTCAACCACTGGGGTGATTTCGCAATCAGCCATGTGGGTGATGCTTTTCTCCGCCTAAAGTCTGAGAAGGCTTAAGAAGATTGTTACGTGGAAACAGTGGCCGTGTAGGGGCGACGCATGTGTCGCCCGTGTTTCTGGATAGGAATCAAAAGCGCCGGCGGTTGAACCTGCCGACGCTTTCTAGTAATTGAGGTTAGCGCACAACGGGATATGTTCCTGTGGCAGTAGCAGCTTTCAGACCGAAACTTGAGTTTGGCATCATCGGTTGCTGCCGTAGGCGTCCGAGTCTGGTGATGAGATTGCCGCTCATCGACGCGAAGAAGTCCGCGACTGGATGTGTGGTCTCAGCCTGCGAGAATGCGCGATCCAGTTCAAGGCGCTGTAGGCGTTCTTCCATGACTAGAATGCCGAGTCGATTTGCGCGCTCGATGTCGTTGTTGTTCATGATAAACGTTCCTTCGTTGAGAGTGTCTACGAAACCGTGTGAAACGTCCCGGTGGTGGTCGCGGCGCGCATGGGGCCGAAGCCGGTCTGCGCTGCGTTTTGCGGCGCTAAACCACGTCCGAGGCTGGCGACCAATCCGGTAGCGATCAGCACGAAGAAGTCCGCGATAGGGTGCGAGCTTTCGCCCTGCGCGAGGATGCGCTCATAGTTCGCCCGATCAAGGCGATCCTGATGCTCGATCTGTGCGATCTGGTTGGCGATTATGGCGTCCACGGTACTGCTCCCTATCTACGTTTGTGTTCGTTCTTATGCCCCTATTGAAGCACAAGCGGCG
>JACMMD010000355.1 GCA_014379235.1 Anaerolineae bacterium | reverse complement strand
CATGCGATGCCTGCAAATACTGTTTGTGATCTTTGTGTCCCGGCGCATGTTCGCCGCTGCCGTAGCCCAAAAACGACACACACCAAGGCTCATTAATTGTCATCCAACGCTTGACGCGATCACCCAAAACCCGTGTCACGACATCGGCATATTCCGCGAACGCATCCACGACGGCGCGCTTTGTCCAATCAGCCTTGTCGAACTGCGCCTGCGGCATATCCCAGTGATACAGCGTGGCGTATGGCTCAAGACCATTTTCGAGCATGGTATCGACTAACCGCTCGTAGAAATCCAAGCCAGCTTCGTTCACCGGGCCTGTACCCTGCGGCAAGATGCGCGGCCATGCGATTGAAAAGCGGTAAGCCTCTACGCCCAAACTCTTAATCAGCGCGATGTCTTCGGGATAGCGGTGATAGTGATCGCAGGCTCCCGCGCCGCTCGTGCCGTCGCTGATCTTTCCCGGCTGCGCGGCAAACGTATCCCAGATTGACGGGCTGCGACCATCTTCATCGGTTGCGCCCTCGATTTGATAGGATGACGTGGCTGCTCCCCACACAAAATCAGCGGGGAAATCGAACGATAACGGACGTTTACTCAAAATTACACTTCCTCAGCTAGATACGCCTGATACAAACGAACCGCGTGTTCGGCAGGCGCTTGATAATATTCATCGGGTGATACGTCCAAAGGTACGCGCCGCACATTTTCTTCCCGAACCATCGGCTGTGTCGCAGCGAAATCTTTGATAACCTGCGCGTGTGGCTTCAACGACCCATCGGGCCGCACCAAGCCAAAGAAACGCTCATGCTTCGACTCTTCGCAGGGCGGCTTGTCCCACAGTTCCGGTATATAATCCGCGAAGCACCACAGCATCGCGCCTGTCGCGCCCACTTCAACCAGCTTAGGCAGCACCGCCGTTAGATATTCCGCCAATGCTTCTTCGGATGCCATGAACTGAGTGCGCGGATAGCCGTATGCCGTCCAGTCCCACACCTGCGAGTCTTCGCCGGGTGGCGCGGTGCAGCCGCCGAACTCTTCCATCAGCGTCGGCTTGCCACACAATGCTGTCGTCAGCGCGCAAGTATAGGGTACAAGATCAGGGTCAAGTGGATGCCGCGCCCACTTCAAATACATCGGGTATGAGTGCATAACAGCGACTTCGGTCTTGGCGTAAACTTGATCGACACGCAGGCCGTTATCTTCCAGCAAGCTGGCGATATGCAGTCCACAGGTGACAGGGCGCTGGTTATCAATCGCCCGAATGATGCCGCCCATTTCGCGCACCCACGCCTGTCCATGCTCTGAGTCTGTCGGACGTGCGAACAAATCTGGCTCGTTACCTAAATTCCACATCCAAATCGCCGGATGGTCTTTCAAGCGACTGACAACCGTTCGCAGCAGAAGGCGCTGTGCATCGAGCGCTTCCTGATCGTTATACGGATTCCGATAGCCACCCTCGACCACCTTACCGCCGCTGACGACCTGCCGCTGCCATGATGACGGGATAGGCAGACGCGCATCCAACAGCCAATGCGGGGCCCAGTTTGGCCCGCTCATATGGCCGGTGAAAAAAGTCACATCCAAGCCTAAACCGTTGTCAGCAGCTATATCCGCTACTGTCGCTAGATTATTCAAGCAAGTCGTAGATACCTTGTAAGGCTCAGGCTGAAAATCGTCCCACAGCAGGAAAACACGCACCACGCTTATACCAAGCGAGGCGATTAGCGCGAACTCTTCGCGCACTTCGCCCGCATCGAAGTCCGACCACCAGTACATAGCCTTGCGTCTGGGCCAGTAGTTGACACCCAACACAAATGGTTTGCTCAATTTTCACTCCTCAGAAATCGGCACAGTATCCTAAATCGTTATACCGCCTGACGCGCTGCCACCCCATTCGCCTTCATCTGCGTTTGTGGGACACCGTTCTCATATAGATAGCAACGCACCCAACGCTTATCTGGCAGAGTGGTAACAGGCGGCATCGCCTTGCGGCAAACGTCCATAACGTGCGGGCAGCGCGCCGCGAACGGGCAGCCAACTCCCACCGATGCCAAGTCAGGCACTTCGCCTTTATCGACTGATACCCCTGTCCTCAGCCCGCGTGAAGGATCGGGCACAGATGCCAATAGTAGTTGCGTGTAAGGGTGCTTCGGGCTTTGAATCAAGTCCTCGCTTGGCGCTCCTTCAACAATTCGTCCGGCATACATCACCAGCGTCTCGTCAGCGAAGTAGCGCGCACTGGCGATGTCATGCGTCACATACAAGAACGCAATCCCCTGCTTATCACGCAGTTCGGCCATGAGATTCAAAACGCCCATACGTATTGAAACGTCCAGCATAGACACCGGCTCATCGGCCAATATCACGTCCGGCTCAACAGCGAGAGCGCGGGCAATCGCCACACGCTGCCGCTGACCGCCGCTCAGTTGATGCGGGTACTTGTTGCGAAACTCCTCGACAGGGGTCAGCGATACCCGTTTCAGCAGTTCACCAACTTGCTGCTCAATTGCCGCCTTGCCATGATAACCGAGAAACATTCCGTACAACCGCAGCGGGCGCTCAATGTGATAGCCGACTTTATGTACGGGATTCAGTGAGCTAAACGGGTCTTGAAAAATCATCTGCACCCGGCTGCGATACATCTTCAGCGGGAGGCGGTCATTCCCCTCTAGCGAATTCTTGCCTTCAAATAGGATTTCACCTCTAGTTGGCTGATACAGCCGCGCCAGCATCCGCACGATGGTGCTTTTACCGCTGCCGCTCTCCCCCACCAACGCCACCACTTTGCCGCGATGCAGCTTGAAGGAAGCGCCCTCTACAGCCCGCACGACGTGACGGGTAAAAATATTCCCCGACGTGAAATGCTTGGTCAGGTCACGTACTTCTAAGATCGGCTCAATTTCATTGGGTATTTCGAGCATAGTCAGCGGCCTCCTCATTCAAAAGATGGCAGGCAGCGCGATGCAGCGGCCCTACCTGAAGCAGTTCGGGGTGAACCTGTTGGCATAATCCTGCGATAGCCACGTCGCAGCGCGGATTGAAGCGGCAACCACTCGGCGGCGAAATCAAATCCGGCGGCGAGCCTGCGATTCCGTGAAGCTCTTGTCGCGGCCCATAAATCGTTGGGAACGAACTCATGAGGCGCTGTGTATAGGGATGTTTTGGCGCTGAAAAAAGTTCTCTCGATGGCGCAACTTCGATCAATTCGCCCGCATACATAATACCGATGCGATCAGAGAATTCCACCAGCAGCGACAGGTCATGCGTGATGAACAGGATCGAGAAACCAAACTTCTGCTTAAGCTCCTGAATTTCCTCAATGATCTGTTTCTGCACCACCACGTCCAGCGCCGTCGTCGGCTCGTCCATGACGATCATTTCCGGGTTCAACGCCAGCGCAATCGAGATCACCACGCGCTGCCGCATACCGCCGCTCAACTGGTGCGGATAGCTGTCGATTCGATTCGGGTCGATACCAACCACATTGAGCAGTTCGCGGGCACGTTCTCGCGCCTGCTTTTTGTTCATCTGGCGATGCGTCTGCAACACGTCAATGATCTGCTCACCAACCGTCAAAACGGGGTTGAGCGAGTTCATCGCGCTCTGGAACACAATCGACAAATGCTCCCAACGAAAGCCGCGCAGTGTCTCATCGTTCATAGCGAGAATGTTCTCGTTATTGAACAACACCTCTCCGCCTGTGATGTAAGCGGGTGGTTTCAAAACGCGGGTCACAGCATGGGCGATAGTGGATTTACCGCAGCCTGATTCACCCGCTAATCCGAAAACTTCATTCGGGCGAATATCGAAGGAAACACCATCCACCGCCCGCACGACACCGCGCCGTGTCCAGTATTCAACCTCTAAATTCCGCACTTCGAGCAGCGGTTTAGAGGTATCTGGTGTACGGTTGGCATCGGCTTGCTTAAGTGACTGTGCCGAGACGCTCATGAAACGCGGCCTTCCGGTAGTGATTCTACTTCAACAGGGTTAACGATGGTGGCGGGTCGCTTTGCCAGTGCGCTGTCTTTGCGGAGACGTGGATTGGTGACTTCATCAATGCCGAAATTAATTAGCGTGAGGCTAAATCCAACCAACGCGATACAGACTCCCGGTGGCACAAAAGCCCACCAGTTCCCCGTCAGCAGTGCCTGATTGTTCTGCGCCCAATAGAGCGTCGTGCCCCATGTGACCGCGTTCGCGTCGCCCAATCCAATGAACTCGAAAGCGGCTTCGGCCAGAATGGCATACAGTACAGCGCCTATCCAACTTGAAACTACCAGTGAGGTCATGTTCGGCAGCATCTCAAAGATGACGATGCGCCACGCAGGTTCGCCCACGACACGCGCCGCTGCCACAAATTCACTATTACGCAGCGTAAGTGCCTGCGACCTTAGAACACGGGCCGCATACGCCCAACTTGTGAAGCTCAAAACTAGCACTACCGTATAGGGGCCGGGTCGGTCT
>JACMMD010000354.1 GCA_014379235.1 Anaerolineae bacterium | reverse complement strand
CGACGATTGACTGGACGATCCCGGTACGCGATCAGATTCCGGTTGTGCTAGACATCCCCCTGCAAACTGAAACCATCGTCACGCTGACGCAAAATGTTCCGCTCACGCTGAACGCGCAGATCAACCTCGGCGGCGGCAATACGCTGGATAATGCGACGGTGTTCTTGTAGCTTCCCGCCGGGACGGAACTACCCGAGCGCCTCGATTTGAACGTGCCTGTTGACCAGATGCTGGATGTATCGCTGGATGTGCGCGCCGTGATTCCTTTGAGCGAAACGCAGCTACATGACCCCGTTGATAACCTGCGCCTGACGTTCGAGCCGATTGCGCGCGCCCTCTATAACTTGCCCAATGGCTTTGACGGTGTGCTGCCCTTTGCCAATGATGTGCTGGATGGGTCGCCACCGAACCTGCTCGCAGAGAACGACTACTCGCTCCAGCCGTGGCCCGGCTATTCGCGCACGGCGGGCCTCAACTACGGCCTATTTGGTGAATCGTGGCCGGCTCAGAACTTGCCCATGCAGACAGGTATCGTGGCTGAGGGCGGTATTCCCGCATTGGACGAACAGCTTCGCCCGGAGATTTACGCTGCTGGCGGCCCGGATGTCATCAATCAGCAGGCAGAACAATCGCTGCAAGCACAGGGCGTTCCCGCGCCTGCTTATGATGGCACGATGGCGGCTTATGTCGTGTCGATGCGTGGCGCACCTGTGACTGACCCTGACGCAAATACATCTTCGGAAAACTCTGGCGATCTCGGTATCGTCGTTCAGCCGCAAACTGCCGCGCCGTTGGAAGAATCGTCGCTGCTCGTTCCTGAAACAAACCCGCCGCAAGACACTGCCGTGCCGCAGGTTGAATCACAGGCTGCGCTGCCCGATGCGGGAGCGGGGGATATGGGTATCATCGCCGGGCCGCCGTCCGCGCATGAAGGCTCACCACATGATGACTCGGCTAAGGGCTTAGGTTAAAATAGGGCGCATCGAGAGAATGTATTATGGGTAAAGCCCCCTTGAGCGAGGAGAACATGCCTAACGCACCTAAGCCACCGTCGAAGCCCCCGAATCCAGTGATGCGGCCTCAGGCGAACATCTGCGATTACGAAGGCTCGAACTATCGCACCGAGTTCTGGGAAAATACCGGACGCGCCTACGAAGATCAGGTCGAGCGCATCGCGTTGCGGCGTTTACTGCCCACTCAGGGGCGGCGATTGTTGGAAGTCGGCGCGGGTTTTGGACGGCTTACCAACGAGTACCACGGTTACGATCAGGTGGTTTTGCTGGACTATTCGCTGTCGCAGTTGCAGTACGCGCAGGAGCATCTGGGCAGGTCGCCGCGATTTGTGTACGTGGCGGTGGATGCTTATCACCTGCCGTTTCGAGCGGGTGTCTTCGATGGCGCGTCGATGATTCGCGTCATTCATCACATGGCTGACCCCCGCGCCGTGCTGAGCGAAATCCGGCGCGTGATGACTCCCGGCGGCACGTTCATCCTCGAACATGCCAACAAGCGCAACCTCAAGGCCATTTTGCGTCACGCGCTCGGCAAGCAGGATTGGAATCCGCACGACCTCGCGCCCGTTGAATTCGTCGAGTTGAACTTCGATTTTCACCCCGAATATATACGCGACGAACTGCAAGCGGCAGGTTTCGCGCCGCGACAGCGTGTGCCGGTATCGTTCTTTCGTGTTCCGACACTCAAAGAGAAAATTCGCACCGATTGGCTGGTGAACGCCGACAGCGTGCTGCAACGAACTGGACTACTAGTTACGCCAAGCGTATTCGTCAAGAATGTGGCCACAGGCGATACACCGAATAATATGGCGCTGGCGAACGATAACGAAGATATTGAGGCGCTGTTCGCAAACCCGTCCAACGGCGGCCCGCTCGTTCGAGAGGGTGATGTGCTGGTGTCGTCGGAAACAGGCGAACGCTACGCGATCCGTGACGGCATCTACGACTTCAAAGCGCCGCTTGAGGATTAGTGCTGAGTTCCGAGTTCTGAGTAAAGGCAATCAACATGGTTAATGCAAGCCGCCTTGATGATGATTTGCTGTTAGAGTTCATCGTGAAATTCTATGGCTACGGCAATTTTGGCGCACGTTATTGGCTCATCGGAATG
>JACMMD010000353.1 GCA_014379235.1 Anaerolineae bacterium | reverse complement strand
GACTATCGGTCTCGAGCAAAGGGCCTTGGGGCCAGCAGTGAAGTACACTTTCTTGATGTGCCGACAGATGAGCTGATGCGACGGCTTATGGCGAGAAATTCGCAGTCTTCGCCAGCAAGTTTCTACATTCCTGAAGAAATGATGAAGCCATGGATTGTGTTCTTTCAAAGACCAACGCCCGACGAGCTTGAGCGCCGAGACTAAAGATGACCGCACATCTTGCGACCTTGCGTTTTTCTACCAAACAGTGGCTTTACCCGAAACTATTGCATAACCTATCCAAAACTCAGGTTAACTAGGAAAATCGGGCGAGGCGTTGGCCTCGCCCGAAACAATTTAACAATCTTGCGAGACGGCATCGAGCAGAGGTTGGTTATCATATGCGCCCTGCGCCAATTCGGGCGTGATACCCGCCGCGCCGCACACGGGAGCGTCCTGTGTCAGGTCGATGGTGAGCATCATGCTGACCACAGGCGCAGCGAACGATGTTCCAGCGCGATACACATTGTCGCCAAACAGAAACCACGCGCCCGGTACGCTGACTGCGCCGTTGTTCGAGTGCATCCAGCGCCGCATGTTGTTGCCCTCGTTGGCGCTGACGGCGAGGACTTCTTGCCAGCGCGCCGGATACAACGGTTCAATGCCCTTGAAATTGCCTGCCGACGCTACCGCGAAGATACGGCCTTGATTGGCTTGCAAGTAGGTTTGCAGCGGATCAAACGCCAACTGCTCGTCTTGCAGCAGGTCGATGATCTGCAACTGCTCGTCAATAAAGACCGGCCCTTCTAGCAACTGCACTTGTAATTGTTCGCTGGCGATGTCGGCGATGGCGCTCTGAACGGCATCTTGCGCGATGTTGATTTGCGCGATCTCGATCTCCCGCGTTTCGACCTGCGCTTCTGCCAGCAGCGGGGCATCGAGTTGTAAGCGGTTGGACTGTTCTGACTCGATCTGGAACTCAGGTTGGGCGATGATCGCTTGCTCGGAAATAACGGCATCGCTGCGAACTGCTTCGGCCATCACGGTGTCAACGACCAGCGCGTCAGCCGTAATGAAGCTGACACTGGGGTCAACCAGCAGCGCTTCAACATAGGCGGGGTCTGCGCCTAGCTGCTCCACAATCGAATAGGATGGGTCAACGGCACGCTGGTCGAGAAACTCGGCATAGTCAAAGCCCTCTTCGTCGTCATGGCAGGGGATGAATACGAAGCTCATGTTCAGCACGAAGCGCTCGAAACCCTGCGCCGACAAGCGATCTACGGCCTCTTGCACGGCAGCGAGAATGAGATCGGAGCGGTAGCCGTTCTCGTCCGCGATGTTGATCTGCTCCAGCGCGATGTGCGCGGCGGTGTCCGGTGGCAGCAGTCGAACCATTTGCGCTAACACTTCATACACCAGATACCCGTGCGAAACGCCATTGCCAGCGCTGCCATCCAGTGAGAAGTCATCCACGACCAATAACGCGACGTTGTGCGCTCCGGCGGGGCTGTACTGTAAGTTTTGAATAATCCAATCGGGTGCAGCGCCTAGTCCGTTGGCGGCAATATCTTCGCCCTCTGGCGTGAGGCCGCTCTCGCCTGTTTCGCCGGATGCGCCAGCGGTAGAACGAAACGCTTGGCCGAGAATCTGGTCAGGGGTAGCCGCGCAGTTCGCATTGTCAGGCGCGGCCCGAACCACTTGAGCCGCAATATCGTCCTGAGCCGTCGCGGTGGGGATCACCACAACGATGGTCAGCAAGAGCAGCGCCATAACAGCGGCTTTTCGAGCGACTAATTTGTTCACGCTCAGTCTCCTTCAACTATTCCGGTTTGATCGTGTAATCGTGGCGCTGCATAAACCCGGTCAATTCCATCACCTGAGCCTTGCCGCCGCTCTGTCGCCATAGTGCCAGCGCTTCATCGAGATGTCGCTGCGCCTGTTCAGTCCGTCCAAGACAATGCTCGTCCTCGCCCATTGATTGCAACGCGGACGCCATCCATGGATAGTTACCCTGCTCACGGGCCAGCAGGTAAGCGGACTCGTGAATCGCGTGTGCCGTGAGATACTCCTGAAGCTCATGCTCCGCCGCGCCGCGATTGATGAGCGAGTGGAAATGCAGTTCATGTAAGCCAAGCCGGGCCGCGATGGCCGCAGCCTCGTCCGAGAGCGCGCGGCTTTGTTCAAGCCGGACGCGGTTGCTTTCGGCCTCGCCGCGTACCCCTTCCATATAGCCGCGATGGTGCAGCACGAAACACAGGGCGAAATCGTCGTCATGGCGCTGGCTGTGTTCGCGGGCGATACGTTCGGCCTGCTCATAGTAGCTGTCGGAATCCGCCGCGTTTTGCCGGAAGCGGATTTTGGCGATGACCGTCAGCAGCACCGCTTCGCGCTGGGTATTCTCCAACTCACGCGCCAGCTTTAACGCCGTTTGATAAGCATCCAACGCGGCGGGCAGATCGCCCGTGAAATCCGAATAGGTGTTGCCGAGCTTGCTCCACAGATAATGCGCGGTCTCGATTTCGCCCTGCTGAGTAGCAGTATCTATCGCGGTACGCAGCAGTTGCAGCGAGTGTGACGTATGCCCACGCGCCGCGAAGTACGGGCCATCGACGGTCAGCAGGCGCATGATGTCCACCAGCACATCACTGCCTGAGCCAGTTCGCAGCGTGGTTTCGTGTGCGGCGCTGGCGGCTTCGAGGATATTGCTCTGCTCAATATCCAGCGCGGTGAGGTTGTCGAAATAGACGGCGGTGTAGCGGCGGCACGCTTCGATGACCGGCCCTTCGCTCAACCCCTTGCTGACGAACATCGTGCGCGCATAGCTGTAGGCCAGATCGTGCAGGCGATAATAGCCGATGTCCTCGCGTGAGGCGCTGTTGACGAGGCCGCGCAGTTCGATTTGTTCCAGCGCATCCCGAATATCTGCTGTGTCCGCGTTCATCGTCAGCGCCAGCAGTTCGGGCGTTGATGTCGGCTCAAACAGCCCACCAAACGTCACAAACACATCGTGCAGTCGCTTATCGAGCGCGTCCACGCTGGCATCCAACAGCGACTTGATGCCCTTACGCCCCAACTCGCCAAAATCACCGGGCATGTTGAGGTCATGCGGCGCGGCTTGAATACGCTGTATTAAATCG
>JACMMD010000352.1 GCA_014379235.1 Anaerolineae bacterium | reverse complement strand
TTATTTAGCTGAGGGTTTTGAACCCTCAGCGATAGCTATGTTGTTCGCTACAAACACTTTTGCAGCCTAACGTAAAAGGGCGAACACATAGGTTCACCCCTACTCTGTAATGCTTTTACTCGAACCTCGTACCTGCTTTTACGTTGTACTCGGTATGCTGTACTTCTCTAACGCATCCCTTCGAGTATCCCCTGCGCCGCAGCGAACGCGCCGTTAGCCGTATCCGAAATGGCGATGCCAGCAGCAGAGCCTTCGGTAAGCGCTTCAGGAGTTCCAGCAGCGCAAGCATCGGTTAAGCGCTGCCAGCCCTGTCGCACGAGGTTCAGCCCTAGATTGACCTGATCCTTCGCCTGAGCAAGCTGCGGCGAAGCCAGCGCGATCTCCGGCGGCAGCAAATAATCCTCGGCAATCGGCGGCGGTGAGATACGGCAAGCGTCGGTACTACCGCCAGCGGCCTCGCTCCAATAAGTACGCAGCAGGCCGTTCGACCCGCGTGGGTTCATCGCTTGATCGCTGAGGTCGAACATCGCAGAGATGAACGTGCGATAATCCGGTGTCGGTGTCGGCAGGGGCGCAGTAGTCGCCGTTGGTGCCGGCGCACCAACACCGGGAGTCGGTGGTTGCAAAGTCGGTGTCGGCAGCACCACATTTTCAGCCGCTTCGAAATCGGCATCGACGCTCGGCAGCACATCCAGCAGCGCAGACAATGTAGCCAGCGGCGCGGCGGCGGCCTCTGTGGCCATTGGGATGCTGGTGTTGCAAGCGTTGTCATATGGCGCTTTGGCTTCGGCAAGCTGACGCTGAACGCCATTCACGCGCTCCGCCACTAAAACGACATCGGGGTGAGCGGCGGCGTTGGCCGGGGAGATCGTATACAGCGGTGAGTCCTGGAAGAACACCGTACAATCGATAGCGATGTCGTTGGCCAAGCCTTCGTACTGGCGTTGCAGCGATTGAGCATCGTTGCGTGTGGCGTTGACAACGGCTCTCACCTCCGCGATCAGTTCGTCGCGCTGAGAGGCTGATGTATTTACGGCGGCAATGGCAGTTTCGTTAGCGACCACTGCCGGATCAAGCGGTGTCGGCGGGATGCCAGTCGCTTGAATCTGGGCGATTAGGCTTGCACCAATGCCCGTAATCATCAGCACGTTCGCGCCCGCTAGCAGGATGAACAGGACGATCAGCAGCGGGACGAGACGCCCCAAGCCGGAGCGCTTGCCTTTGACGGCCTCGCCCGTAATCACCCGCGTTACCATTTCTTCGATCATCTCATCGTCGCCGCGTTCCAGCGCCCGCTCTAATGCGCGGAACTTGGACAACGCTTCACCAGCCGCTTTTTGCACGGCTTTGTTATCATCACGTTTATAGATCTGCGCCAGCTTGGGAATCGCTTTCGGTTCGCACGATTCTCCGAGCCACTCGGCGGCCTCACGGCGTGTATCCGGGTCTTTGGCGGAAAGCATTTTAATACGCTCATCCACTTGCTCTAGAAAAAAGGCGTGCTGCGCCTCAAAAGTCGGGTCGTAATCGGCCATAAGTGTGGCTCCAATTAGTTACAGGGAGTTACATCCCTAAATAATACGCTATGCGCGGCGTAGGCGAAAGTAGTTCGTGCGGGCGATTTCGCATTCTGTCCAATTTGAAAGCATAGTCGGCTTATGACCAATATTGGCATTACTTGGTCTTAACAAGCGAAATAGGCTATGTTACAGTAACCTATATTGTAGGTGTGAATGGTTATCATGCCTGCAAACCAACCGATTCCCCGGGAGTGCAAACATGCTGAATCCTATCCACCTCACGATTGTGCTTGACCGTGATGGCGAGGAGCCGATTTACCGTCAGCTCATCCGTCACATTCGGATTCAGGTTGAAAGCGGCGCGCTGCCCCCCGGCACTCGCCTGCCCGCCAGCCGCGATCTCGCCCGCCAGTTGAACATCAGCCGCATCAGTGTCGTCAACGCCTATGCCGAACTGCGCGCCGAGGGTTTCCTCAGCGCTCATGCGGGGCGCGGGACATTTATCGCTGGCAGCGGCAGCAGTAATGGCAATGGTCAAAGCGCGCACCACCATAACGGCAGCAATGGACACAGTTCGCATAACGGCTCGAATGGGTCGAATAATTCCAACAGCGAAGCACCACTGTCAGACGTGTCCATTCGTCAAATGATGCGGATGGCGCGCAAACCGGGAATCATCACCTTCAGTCATGGCGCACCACCGCTCGAATTTTTCCCGATGCAGTATCTCCGCGATGCTATTAACACTGTGTTAGACCGCGATGGCTCACGGGCGCTGGCTTACGAAGTGCCCGAAGGTTTCGGGCCGCTGCGAGTGGCCGTGCGCGATTACGTTAGCGCGATGGGCATACGCTGTAGTGCTGACGACATCCTCATCACCGGTGGCACACAGCAGGCGATAGACCTTGTTATCCAATCGCTGCTTGGCGAAGGCGAACTGCTCGTCACCGAGAACCCCACCTATCTGGGCGTGATCGACATCGCCCGCACCCGCAAACTACAATTACACGGCATCAGCATGGACGAAGAAGGTATCCGGCTCGACCAGTTGGAGAACTTCATCATCGACAATCAGCCGCGCCTGCTGTACGTTATGCCGACCTATCAAAACCCGACGGGCGCGGTCATGTCGCTGCACCGCCGCCGCCAACTGCTGAACCTCGCCGCCGAGTACAAAGTCCCGATTCTTGAGGACGGCGTGTACAACGAGTTCCGCTTTGAAGGCGAAGCGCTGCCGCCATTGAAAGCGCTCGACGAAACTGGTAACGTGATCTACGCCAGCGGCTTCACCAAGACGCTGCTGCCGGGAATGCGAATCGGCTATGTCATCACCAACCACACGCATTATGAACGCCTGCTGCGTGTGAAACAGGCCGCCGATATTTCCACGTCCGGCCTCACACAGCGCACCATTCATATGATGCTCGAACGCGGCGTGTTGGCCAGCCAATTAGAGCGTAATGGGCGCGAACTCAAGCGCCGCCGCGACGTGGCATTGGCTGCTGCTGCCCGCTCGTTCCCGCCGGGAACGACGTGGAACACGCCTCATGGCGGTCTGTATATGTGGGTTGAACTACCCAAGTCCGGGCCGACGGCAGCGGAGTTATACATCGCTGCTATTCAAGCAGGCGTAGCCTATGCTATCGGCAATGTGTTTTATACCAACGGCTGCGGCAGCTATCGCTTACGCATCAACTACGGCGCGCAAGCTCCGGCAGACATCGAAGAAGGTTTCAAGCGGCTCGGCAAGGCATGGCGCGAACTGGCCTGCGATTACGCCGATTTGGAGAAATCGCCGCTGTTGTAAAATTGTGTCCATTATGAGAGTAACGAAATAGGGGCCTTTATGGTCCCTATTTGATTTTAAGCTGCATCGCAGCCTCAAGACCCGCAAGCGAGTGTCTCTGTCCGGTCAGCACAATACATTCCGCCAGACTGTCATCATCACAATCCGTGATGTCTTGCAGAAGCCGCTTCATGCTCTCGACGTTCCGCAGCA
>JACMMD010000351.1 GCA_014379235.1 Anaerolineae bacterium | reverse complement strand
CTGCTGGCGGTGATCTTCGTTGGACTGCCAAGCCTACTGCCAATGCCGCCGGGTGGAGCGGGTGGTTTCCCCGGCGCTGCTGGCGCACAAACATCGAACGTTACGCCGGAAGAAACATATATGGTCAGCTTGAGTGAATTATCGGTTGGTCTAAACGCCACAGGTTCGCTGGAAGCCAACGATCAACTGACGCTCAATTTCGAAACGTCCGCACCTGTGGTAGAAGTGCTGGTGAGCGCGGGGCAAACGGTTCGTGCTGGCGATGTACTGGCGCGGCTGGAAACCATTGACGCCGAAGCGAACCTTCGCACGGCAGAGATTGCCCTGACCGAAGCGCAGGCTGATCTTGAAGAACTGGTTGCACCGCCGCGTGACATCGATGTACGGGTGGCGGAAGCGACGGTCAATACCGCACAGGCGGGCATCAACGCGGCTTATTCGGATCGCCCGACGGGCAACGAAGTCGAGATCGAGCGTATAGAGTCGGAACTGGCGCGTAACCAACTGTGGCAAACGCAGCTCAACCGCGACATCACGCTGCAAAATCCACCTGAATTTCGCGGCAATGACGCTTACGCCCAAGAGGTCGAACTCGAAGCCAATGCCCGCGCTGGCGAACGCGATGTCGAAATCGCAGATGTCAACTATGCCGACATTCAGGATGACGGCCCCAATGGCAGCGCACTCGGTTCGGCCAACGCGCAGTTGGCCTCAGCGCAAGCGGAACTCAATCGGCTGATTGATGGCCCATCAGACGAAGAACTGCGCCGTGCCGAGATCGACATAGAAAGCGCGCTGCTGGACATCGACAGCGCCCAAGCAGACCTACAAGATGCCACGCTGGTCGCGCCGCTTGATGGTGTGATTGCTAATGAGGATTTAGAAATCGGCGCATATCCCCCCGCAGATGGCGCGCTGACGTTGATCGACAGCAGCGCCTTCACTATTGACCTGTTGATTGACGAAAACGACATCGCCAACGTGCAGTTAGGGCAGGTCGTTGACCTGAACGTCGATGCGCTGCCGGACGCCGATATTACAGGCACGATCACCAAAATCGAAGCTGCGCCCACTGCTGTCGGCCAGCTTGTCACCTACGCCGTAGAAGTGACACTCAATCCGACAGATGCCCATTTGCGCGTAGGCATGAGCGCGACTGCTACCGTCGTGACTGAGGCGCTCACGGGCGTGATTACCGTGCCTAACCGCTTTATCCGCATCGATGATGTAACGCAGCAAACGCTCGTCACCGTGCAAACGTCAGAGGGTACATATCAAGATCAGCCTGTGACGCTCGGCGTTCGCAACTCTACCGAGAGCCAGATCGTGAGCGGTCTACAAGCGGGACAGACGATTGCGCTGCTGCCGCGTACCGAAGAAGCCGCAGGCGGCGGACTGTTTCCGCCAGCGCCCGGTGGCGGCGCACAAGGAGGTTTCTAATGTCCGACCAAAACGGAAATGGCGCGGCGGCTCAACCCGTCATCGACATCCGCAATATCACCAAAAGCTACACGATGGGCGAAGAATCGCTGCAAATCTTGAAGGGTATCTCGCTGCAAGTGCAGCCGGGAGAGTTCCTGTCGATTATGGGGCCGTCGGGTTCGGGCAAAAGCACGTTGATGAACATCCTCGGCGCGCTTGACCAGCCGACATCGGGCGAATACTTTCTCGATGGCGTGGATGTGTCCAAGCTCAAAGAGCGCGACCTTGCCAAGATTCGCAATCAGAAAATCGGCTTTGTCTTTCAGAGTTACAATCTGCTCAAGCGCACTACCGCACAGCGACAGGTCGAACTACCGCTGATCTACGGCGGTAAACCCAATCGCGGACAGCGGGCTAAAGCCGCGCTTGAAGCCGTTGGGCTGCAAACGCGATTGGGGCATCTACCATCGGAGCTTTCCGGCGGTCAGCAGCAGCGTGTGGCGATTGCGCGGGCGCTGGTCAACGAACCGTCGATCATCCTCGCGGACGAAGCGACGGGCAATCTCGACTCGCGTTCGGGCATGGAAGTGCTGCAAATTTTCCAGCGCTTGAACCGTGAACAGCATATCACCATCATCTTTATCACGCACGACGCATGGACGGCGCGGCATACCAATCGCGTCGTTATGCTGCGCGATGGCGACATCATCGCCGATCAACCGATCACGCAGCCGTTGGTCGCTGGTGAAGCTGAACGCCCATCCGAAGCCGCCGAGCTTGAAGGCATCTTTCATAGCACCTATGCCACCAATGAAGTGGTTGAGCCTGCGCTATGAACATCGAGAGTTTTCGCATCGCTTTCAGCAGCTTGGCCACCAATCGCAGCCGCGCCATCTTAACCGCGCTCGGTATCATCATCGGAGTGGCGGCTGTCGTCAGCTTGATCGGTTTGGGGCGCGGTATCGAGCGTTACGTCGCATCGCAGTTTGAAGCGTTGGGCGCGAACACGCTGACGGTGACATCGGCACAGCCGCGCAGCGACACCCGCACCGAGATTCGTGCGCTCACGATGGGCGAAGCGGCAGACATTGCCAATCCCGAAATCGCGCCGCACGTCGCACAAGTGGCACTGGAATATAGCGTCGCAGCGGAAGTTGTCGCCGGATCGGAGCAGGTCGAATTGCAAGTGTCGGGCGTGAGCGCCAACTACAACGCCGTCAACGACTGGTTCACGCTGTCGGGATCGCGCTTTATCACGCAGGAAGACATCGACACACGGGCACGGGTCGCGGTTCTGGGCGTCAGCACGGTTGAAGACCTGTTTGGCGAGCGCGACTATAACGCCATTGGTCTGCCCATCGAGATCAACGACGCTGTGTTTTCGATCATCGGTGTGATGGAAGAACGCAGCGGCGCATCGGTAGGAGACCTGAACGCGGCGGTTTTTATCCCGATCAGCACGGCACAAACGCGCCTCGATAATGCGCGGGTGCGCGGCGGCGATTACGCAGTGAGCCAGATTCAAGTCAAAGTCGCCTCTCAGGATAACATCGACGCGGCGACAGAAGAAATCGAGACTTACCTCACCGGAGCGCACGAGGTCATGCTCGACGGCGAGGAAGATTTCTCCGTCGGTTCACAGGGCGATTTGCAAAGCAGCGTCTCGCAAATCACTGGCATTTTGACGATCTTCCTCGGTGTAGTGGCGGGCATTTCGCTGCTGGTCGGCGGCATCGGCATTATGAATATCATGCTGGTTTCGGTCACAGAGCGTACCCGCGAAATCGGCTTACGCAAAGCGGTGGGCGCACAAAGCACTGACATCTTAGGACAGTTCCTTGTCGAAAGCGCACTGCTGTCATTGGTCGGTGGCGCACTGGGTATCGCTATTGGTGCGCTGATTCTGGCGGCTGGCGGTGCGCTCATCCCTGATTTGCAACTCGCGCTG
>JACMMD010000350.1 GCA_014379235.1 Anaerolineae bacterium | reverse complement strand
GTAGTTCGAGCCGCTGCAAATGTTCCGCCGGAAAATATTGCCTTTGCAGAAAGTCGATTCAATCGCATTGTTCGGGCAAAAAGAGCAGTCGTTATCTTCAATCAGGTTATCGTCGCAGCCATTGATGACGCCGGGATGTTCATAGCCGACGATGAAAATACCGTCGCCACAGCAGCGAAACCGATTGCGAAGAATTTTGTTGCGGCTGCAGCCGTGAACCATCGCCAACCCCGCCGTATCTGCTTCGACGCGCTCCGTGCCATTTTCACGGCGAAAGACGCGGTTGCAAAAATCCGATGTATTATCTTCGATCAAATTGTCGCTAGAGCCAGCGAGGTAAATTCCCCATCCGCTATTGAACGACGTGTTGTTGCGCGCCACCGTCACGCGGGAGCAACCGTACATGAGCACACCGTTTTGTTGATGCTGTAGATCATTATCCTCAACCTGAGCTTGGTCGACGTTATTCAGCATAACCGCCGCGCCGAATGCCTGTTCAACCGGCCTCCATAAGTACAAGAAATGTAGATAAGGCTCAACTTCAGCCGTGCGTGTGATCGTGCTGCCGCTGAGTTTGACATTCTCGCAGTCATCAAACCGAACACCATAGTAGTAGTTCGAGAGGGTGATATTCTTGACGAGCAGCCCGCGCCGTCCCTTCGCGGCGAGTCCCACGCCCTTATAGTTTGAGCCGACGAGATGCACACCATCACCCTCGATGGTGACGTTATCCGCATCAATACGAATCCCGTTAGGAAGGGCATAGATACCGGGTTCGAGGCGCGTGTCTTGGGTGATGCTCATGCCATCATACGGGCGAACGGTCTGCATGGAGAATCTCCTAAATGTCATATGGCGCGGCGCGTCAGCAAAAGTTGACAGGAAATAACGCGCAACGTATAGTAAAAGGTATAGACCTATTTTTCAATTGTACAGTCAATGTAGATTTGGCATCTAACTTTTATGGGTGATCATCTCGAACGGGGAGCGGACGCTCAACCGTTGTACATACAAGTCGCCAATATCATCAAAGAGCGCATCGAAAATGGCACATGGCGCGATGGCGACAGCATCCCGCCGGAAAAAGCCCTGTGTGCCGAGTTCGACATCGCACGCGGAACCCTGCGCCAAGCATTACAACTCCTCAAAGCCGAAGGCTACCTGCGCCGCGAACAGGGTCGAGGAACATTCATCAAGCTCTCAACAGCCAATTCTAACCAACCTGACAATGCCCGAACCCGTCACTTAGCGTTTGTCGTACCTTATGTGCGCGATTCTTCCGTCTCCACAATCCTGCTTGGCTTCGAAAAAATGGCGGAAAAAGCAGGTTACTCGGTCATCTTCAACCACGTCAATAACGACCCGCAACAGCAAGCCGAAGTCGTGCAAAAACTGGTACGGCAGGGTGTAATGGGAATTGCCCTCTATCCGGTAGACTCCGAGCATATCGGGCCGATTGAGCGGCTGGTAACGTCCGGCTTCCCTATCGTGCTGGTAGACCGCTACCTCAAGAACTTATCCACCGACTACGTGATGTCCGATCATTTCGGCGGCGCGATTCGCGGCGTTCACTACCTCGTCAATCAAGGTCATGAGCGCGTCGGCTTTGTCACATGGATTTCGCCCGCCGTGAGCATGGAACATCGCAAGCTCGGCTATCTTCAGGCAATGCGAGAACGTGGCATCGAGCCGGAGAACGACCTTATTTGTCAGGTGCAGGGCTACCCCACGATTGACCTCACGCCCCTGCGCGACTATCTTTCCAGCGAGAACCGCCCAACAGCCATCTTCGCCGCGAACGATCAAATTGCCATCGCGTTATATCGCGCCGCCGCGCTCGTCGGGCTGTCAATTCCCAACGACCTAACTGTGCTTGGTTTCGACAACCTTGACCTTACGCCCCACTTAGACCCACCCTTGACCACAATCGCGCAGCCATTCTCAAAAATCGGGCAAGTGGCCGTTGAACTGCTGTTGAACCGTATTCGCGGCGAGGCCGGCTATCTGCAACAGGCAACGCTGGCCCCTGAACTCATCGTCCGCGAATCATGCCTACCTTTTGACATCAATTCAACTACCCTCAACCATAATCAAAAAGTGAGTATGTCGTGACTGATCTATCCAAGCCGGACAGCGCGCAAACATGGCACATCAACCTCGTCAGCCATACACACTGGGACAGGGCGTGGTACGTCACGTTTCAGGAATTCCGTATGCGGCTGGTACAGTTGATTGACCGCCTGCTCGACATCCTTGCTGAAAACCCCGATTTCACGTACATGCTAGACGGTCAGATGAGCGTCTTAGACGACTATCTTGAAGTTCGCCCGCAGCGTAAAGCGGAACTTCAAGCGCTCACCCGTTCAGGCCGCGTTCAAGTCGGGCCGTGGTACGTGCTGGCCGACGAATTCCTCGTCAGTCCAGAATCGCTCATTCGCAACCTGATGCTCGGTCATCGCATTGGCGAGGATTACGGCGGCGTGATGAAGATCGGCTATGTGCCGGACGGCTTCGGCCACATCGCGCAGCTTCCACAGATTTTTCGCGGCTTCGACATCGACAACGCCTTCTTCTGGCGTGGCATGGGCGCGGAAGGCGACGAGTTAGGCACGGAGTTCGACTGGCGCTCGCCGGATGGCTCATGCGTAACGACCATCCTTATGCCCTTTGGCTATCACACCACCAGCAATCTCGGTTATGGCGTCCATTGGGGCGACTTCTCGCACATGCAGTTCGATATGAATCTCGCGCAGACCAAGCTAGATCGCTTTATCGCCAAGCTGACACCAATGGCTCACACCGATTCGATTCTGCTGATGAACGGCATCGACCATCAAGAAGCACAGCCGCAAATCCCCGATTTACTTACGCAAGCCAATGCGCGTTGGCAAAACATCGAGATCCGCCAGACCACCGTTCAAGCGCATCTTGAACAAGTACGCGCCTACGTCGAGCGTAACCGTGAACTGCCGATGTTTCAAGGCGAGTTCCGTTGGGGTCGCTACTCTGAGATTTTGCAGGGCGTTCATTCGACACGGCTGCATCTCAAGCAGCGCAATCATAAGGTCGAAACGCTGCTCGAACGTGTGGTTGAGCCGATAATCGCGTTAGCTTGGTTATCCGGCGCAACCCTTGACGAGCAGCAAGACGGCACGGATGACTTGCTGTGGACGGCTTGGCGCTGGCTGCTGCTCAACCATCCCCACGACGACATGTACGGCTGTGGCATCGACATGGTTCACGATGAAATGGCTTATCGCTTCAGTCAGGCGGAGCAAATTGGCGCGTTTTTGACCCGCGACAATCTACGCGCCCTCTCTCGTCATGCCGACTTTTCCGCGCAAGCCGGTATTCCGGTGATCTTCGTGAACCCGCTTAACTGGCAGCGTGAAGAAATGGTCGAAGTAGACATTGACTTCGATTATGACGAGCCGACGGCAGATCGTTTTGAACTCATCACCAGTACGGGCGATGTCTTATCTCACGATGTTCTCAGCGACAAACAGGCATTCTGGATGGAAACGCTCAAAGCCAACCGCAAGCGCCGCGTTCGCGTTTTGGTAAAAGTGAGTGTACCGCCCTGTGGCTATACCACGCTGTACGTTCGTGAACGCTCTCCACAGTTAGCTACACAAACCATCCCCGCCTTCGATACGTCTTGGAGCATCCACGAGCGCGGTGCGGAAAACCGTTATCTCAGTTTCAGCATTGAGAACGATGGCGGGATCACCCTCACACACAAAGCAACGGGCAAAACCTATCACGGGCTGAACCACTTCGAGGATGTCGCCGACTGCGGTGACGCCTACTCGTTCTGCCCCCTACCAGATAACAGCGATACACCAATCTCGACACGCGGTAGCGCGGCCAAAATTCACCACATGAAACCGAGCGCCAATGATGCCAGCTTCCTCATATCGCATCAGCTTGAACTGCCGCGCAGCCTAACCGATGATCGCAGCGCCCGCGATACCGAGACTACCAGCGTCAACATCAACTCGATTGTGACGCTGCGCCGTGATACGCCTTATCTGCGCGTCGAGACCGATTTCGTCAACCACGTTAAAGATCATAAGCTGTCGGCCATCTTCCCGACGGATTTCAACGCGAATGAAGCCTATGTTGATGAATCGTTCGCTGTCGTCTCGCGTCCAATTGATCTACCTGCGTCGGCGGGATGGGTAGAAGACCCGACACCGTTGATGCACCAGCGTGCCTTTACGGATGTGTCTTATGGTGAAGTCGGGCTGGCGGTGTTCAATCGCGGCTTGGCATCGGTGGAAGTCACCCGCACCGACGAAGGCGGTACTAAAATCGGCGTTCCACTCGTGCGCGCTGTCGGTTGGCTCTCGCGTGATGATCTGTGGGTGCGGCGCATTGCCGCCGGCCCTCTTGTCCCGACACCGGGAGCGCAGTGTATCGGTCACAATGCTTATGAATATGCAATCTTCCCACATGCGGGCGATTGGCATGAGGTCTACGCCGAGGCCTACAACTACACCACGCCCATCAGCGCCGCCCGCGCCGATACCACGCCGGGAATCGACCTGCACGATATGAACATCACCCGCGATGACCCTTCGAAAATCACCCATATCCCCTTCCCACGCGGGGGCGAACATCCCGATACTCACAGCTTTGTACAGGTAGAAGGTGATGGTGTCGTGCTAACCGCCCTGCGTCGTGGCAAACTGCGTCACGGTACAGAAACAACAAGCGGCCTCGTGGTGCGTTTCTACAACATCACCGCCGAACCCACAACTGCGCGAATAACCTTTTCGGGCACTGCCCAATCAGCACACTTACTCAACCTCAACGAAGAAATACAAGAAG
>JACMMD010000349.1 GCA_014379235.1 Anaerolineae bacterium | reverse complement strand
GTAGAGGTTGACCTGCAACTCGAACCTGCTGTTCCGCCGGGTATTTTGTATCACGGAACGGGTACAGGTTCGGTTGAGAATATTCTGAAAATGGGATTGCTGAAATTCTCGCGCCACCATGTCCACCTATCGGCGGATATGGGAACGGTGGTCAAGGTTGGCTCCCGGCATGGGAAGCCTGTTGTATTTGAAGTCGATGCGGCGGCCATGCACAGCGATAGTTATGAGTTCTTTTGCTCCGAGAATGGCGTATGGCTCGTTGACGAAGTGCCGCCGCAATACCTCAAGCAACTGAAATTAAGAAAGGGCGCAACGTGTTGCGCCCTTACAGATGGTATTTGCTACGGCGCAGAAATATCAGCCGCCGTTGCTGTGATCGTCTGGCCATGTATTACCGCCGTTGGTGGCAGGGTTGACGGCGGGCATACTTCCGGTTGTGCGCTTGCCGAGATTGACTGCTGGAATTGAGCCTGTCGATGTCGGGCTGATGTTCGTGCCGGTGTCGTGTTCCATCAGCAGCGATTGATAGCGTTCGCGGTACATTTCGGCGCGGGCGCGTTCAAGTTCCCACACGCGCTGAATGCTGTCGTGCAGGGGCGGGAACAGCGACTCAAGTTCGCCAATGCGCTGCACGAAACGCTCGAACTCTTTGTCGTGGCTGCGCCAAACTTCGTCGTTGGAAAGCGTGAACTGCTTCCAGCGTTTTTGATCGTCGTTGCGCCAGTCGTTCCATTCTTGACGGAAACGTTCTTCGCTGAGACGCTGCATTTCGGCCACTTCGTTGATGCGACGTTCGAGCCGATCACCGATACGCTCGAAGTCGTCGATGATCTTCTTCATGTCGCGGTAGACCTGCGACCATGTTTCGAAGCGCTCCATGTTGCGCTGCATGATGCTGTCCTGCTCACCGAAGCGCTCGACAAGTCCGTTGATACGCTGGTCGCGCTGTTGCAGGAGAAGGGTCTGCTGGTCGATGAACTGTTGAATTTGTTCACGGCGTTCGCGTTCGCTGTTTTGAACTTCCTGCGAACGGCGTTCGTTTCGCAGCGATAGGTCTTCGATAAGCGCAATTTTTGGGCGCATACTGTCGATTTGTTTTTGCAGTTCGGGCATCTCAGATTGGACTTCGGAGATGCGGCGGGCATCCTGTCGGCGTTGTTCTTCAAGGAAGGCGATGCGGCGCTCTGGCTCATCGAGCTTCTTGAAGGCATCTTCGACGCGCTGCTGAAGCGTGGTCACGGCTTCGGCAAGGCGCTGGCGCTCCATCGACGCTAATGGGAGATCGGTGATCTGCTGCTCGACACGGGTGATTTTTTCACCGAGTTCACGCACGGAGCGCATCACGGTTTCGCGGCCAAGCTCGGCGCGCTTTTCGCCCTCGCGCTCGGCGGTGAGGCGTTTATTATCGATGTTTTCGAGAAGATTCTGCATCTCGCGGCGCATCTGTTCGGCCATTTCGGGGTCGCGTCCGCCGCCTGTCGCCAGTTGGCTGCGAGTCACGGTTTGATCGGATTCGATGCTGTTTAGACGACGCATGAGCGTGTCCATCATGTCTTGCTGCTGCGCCATTCTTTCTTCTAGGGTGGCGATGGTGGCCTTATCGCGCCGCCGTTCTTCATCCAACCATTCGATCATCCGCGCAGCTTGATTGATGTCCATGCGTAAACAAATCCTCCGGCCAAATTTGCTCTTTAGTTGGTGTGTTGGCCCAACCCATTATAACATACGCAGGGGACGCGAGAATTGCATTTTCGTCACTTTCAGCGAACGCCCATTTTGAGGTTGAGCGCGGTTTAGGTTAGGATTAATGCTGCCGGACAAAAGTTGCTGTGTCGTTCGGTTAAGGTAGAATGTGAGAAAAGGATTGGCCGCTTATGCTGCGAATGCGCGAAGAACTCGAACAGATCGAGGCCGAAACGCTTGCACCCTACGCCCTGTTGAGTCGCAACAGCAAGGGGCGGCATCACCATGAGCACGAACCGAAACACCGCACCGCGTTTCAGCGTGATCGGGATCGTATCCTACATTCTGCCGCGTTTCGAAGTTTAGAATATAAGACGCAGGTATTCGTCAACGACGCGGGCGATTACTACCGCACACGGCTAACGCATACGCTGGAAGTCGCGCAGATCGGGCGTTCACTGGCGCGTTCGCTTGGCGTCAATGAAGATTTAGTGGAGACGATTTGCCTCGCGCACGATCTGGGGCATCCACCGTTCGGTCATGCGGGCGAAGGCATTCTCGATAAGTTGATGGAAGATCATGGCGGTTTCAATCACAACCACCAGAGCTATCGCGTGGTGACGGAATTGGAGCGACGTTATCCCGATTGGGCAGGTCTGAACTTGACCCATGAGACGCTAGAGGGTATTGCCAAGCATGAGACCGAGTACGATTTGAGCCACGTCGCGGGGTTGGACGCGGATTTGCGGGGAAGCATCGAAGCACAAATCGCCAATGTTTCGGATGAGCTGGCGTACAATGCTCACGATTTAGACGATGGTTTTCAGTCAGGCTTGATTACAGCGGCGCAGGTTAGAGAGTTGGAAATTTGGCGCTATGTGTGTGATAG
>JACMMD010000348.1 GCA_014379235.1 Anaerolineae bacterium | reverse complement strand
GCGATAGCCGTAAAACTCCACCGACAGCCGCCCGTTGGGGCCATCCGGGTCAACCACCAACAGGCTAAAGCCGGGGCTGTAGTCCAGCAGGCGATGTTCCATCTTGCCGGAATACTGCTTCGCTAACGCGGTAAGCGTAAACATCGTACTCTGAATATCACTTTGCAAGTCGTTGTATTTATCAAGCTGCTGGTGCAGGATATTCATCGAGGCGGTGTGCGTCGGATCTTGAATGATAACGCGAAGCTGACCGTTCGGCTTGCCCACAATGCTGTTGATGTCTTTGGTATTTTTCAACACGTTGATGCCCGACGCGCCATAAACCCATAATACGGTGGCGTCCTGCACGAACTCACGGAAAGGCGCATAGCTCTGGCGATCTTGCAGCACTTGATCGAGTTCGACAGGCGCTTGAATCAGTCCGTTCATGGCCTTAATGACCCGATCAGATTCGCGCTTTACGTCGTCCACTTTAAGTTCTTTGCGCGTCTTGAAAATCAGTACCAGCAGCGACGCGATAATGAGTGTCAACTTGCGGTCATCGTTCAGCACGTCCCCGAACAAATCGAGGATGAACAGCGCAACAACCAGCACGATCAGGAGATAGGTCTCCAGATGTTCACGGTTACGAAGATCATCTCCGACAGATTTAAAGAAGCCTCGAATCATGTCCATAATCCCCCCGTTTCGCTGCTGTATTCAAACGGTTCAGCATTGTGTAGGGGCGTTCAATTGAACGCCCCTACGAAATAGATGCTAAAGGCTAATCGCTAATGGCTCATAGCTATCTGCTACTGATACTGCGCGAAACTGTTCTCGAAGGTGGCACACAATTCCGGCGTGGTGGCCACATAAACATAACTGATGTTCTCATCGCCCACCGCGAAACGCCCACTGCCGCCGCACGGCTCAATCGCTGCCGCCTGTGCCGAGAATCCGTTGGGATTGACCGCACACGCCAGCAGATTCTCGATCAAACGCTGTTCGTTGACCACCGCCAGTGCGCCGATCTTGGGTAGTTCGCCCTGCGCCAATTGCAGCAAATCGGCTTGAGTATAAACCCGTGCTGCCACCGCGCCCACATTGTTATAGCAGCTTAGAGCGCTGTCGATACGGTCAATCACCAACGACACTTCGGGTCGTCCGATAATGGCCGTCGCTCCCTCGCCCACTGAGGAGATGGCTTCACGCACGTTGTTGGCATCGGTTTGCGTGTAGCCGTTGATCGTCGGTAAAAAGCGCTGCGCCGCGCCCGCGTCGGTATTGCTGCCGGATGGCGTTCCAGCCAGACCACAGGCCGACAATAGCGCGACGACTACTAGTAACAAAACCGTGTTGATTTTTGACATGTCATGCTCCCAATGCAGATTATGGCCAAAACCTGAATACCGCCAAGAAATCATTCTTTGTGTTCTTGGCGACTTGGCGGTTCAAAATCTATGCTTTCAACAATGTTGGATGTATCAGAGGCCGCCTCTATCTTCGCGGCCTGCTTTTGCGCCCGTTCGCGCCGCCAGCTATCGAAGAACATCACAATCACACCGAACACAATCGCATGATCGGCAAGGTTCGATACGTTGGAAATGATACCGGGAATCGAGTAATGAATAAAATCGACCACCAACCCATGCTGAACACGGTCAAGCGCGTTGCCCAGCGCCCCGCCACAGATCAGACCAATGGCGATGCGTGTCAGTGTCGCGTCATAGGGGATACGCGGGTAGTAGTAGAGCATAGCCATCACCACAAGGACGGCGATCACCAGAAACAAAACGCCCGAATCCGGTAAAAAGCCGAAAGCCGCTCCGGTGTTCTCGCTGCGAGTGATCTGGAACACAGCGCCTAACGCGGGGATTGGCTCATAGGCTTCACGCACTTCTAGCGCATTGATGACTGCGTGTTTGGTCAGTTGATCGATGGCGATAGTCACGCCGATCACGACGAACAACAATATCCAATTGCGAACACTGCGACTCATGCCAACTCCGGGCCTAACCAACATACAAGCGCGTAAATTGTACCAGAGCGCCGCGCCGTCGGGGACGGACGTTTCTACGCGCCGCGCAAGACGCCGATGAACTGGCTGATCTCTTCGACAATCATGTTCAGTTGGTCGAGTTCCAGTTCAGGGTACATCGGCAGGCTGAGGATGCTCATGGCGGCGCGCTCGGTTTCGGGGAAGTCGCCGCGCTGGTAGCCGAGTCCGGTCAGCGCAGGCTGCAAATGCAGCGGAACGGGGTAATGAAT
>JACMMD010000347.1 GCA_014379235.1 Anaerolineae bacterium | reverse complement strand
GCCAAAGTTATTGGCTTTACTCTGTACTCGGTACTGCGGCTATGCCGCTTGCATCGGGCGCGGCGCTTTGCGATACACGGCGCGGAAGAACAACAGCGTGAGCAGCGCGTTGGTCACGATATACATGAAGATCACGCCGACCACTGCCACCGACGCGATCAAATCCACCGTGATCGAGTAGTTATAGGCCATCACAATATACGATGAACCGAGCGTGAGCAGCGCGCCGCCTGTCAGCCACAGCGCACCGAACAAAATCGTCCGCAGTCCATACAGGCCGTCTTTG
This sequence comes from Anaerolineae bacterium, assembly GCA_014379235.1. Taxonomy (GTDB): domain Bacteria; phylum Chloroflexota; class Anaerolineae; order Aggregatilineales; family Phototrophicaceae; genus JACMMD01. Next base: position 1,824 of record JACMMD010000347.1, on the reverse strand, counting down.
AGGTGCATCAAGCGATCACCAACGTAGATCATGCCGAGGCCAGAAACGAAAACGCCGATCAGATAGGTGATGTTCAAGACACCTTGCGGCAGGTTGAATACCCCTGTCAGGCTGTAGCGTACCGCCTCGCTGGTGACGGGTTCACCGAGCAGCAGCCACGATAAGGCCGGCGGCAGTGTCAGCAGCAGCGTTCCCAGCCAGAAGACCGACACCGAGCGATTGATGTTCGAGAAGTTGTAGCGCAGTCGCAGCAGGGCTTTCAACGAGCGCATCACATAGAGTGCGGGCAGCAGGATAGCGCATGAGTACAGAATATCGGCCACCGACCACGGCTGTACCATGCCCGAACTCAGCACCAGAAAGGCCACCGGATAAACCATCGATGCCGCCGCTGCACGGCCATAACGTCGTTCGGCCAAGTGGGTATCTTGCAGCCCGCGAGCCGTCTCCGCCACGTCACCGAGTTCGGCCAGCGCTTCGCGTTGAGCCTCAGCCGCACTCAGCCCCTGTTCCATATGGTCGTCGAACGCATCCGCGTAATGTGCCGCAAATTCCGCCCGTGCCATCACTTTTACATCGGCGGGTAAGCCGCGAGTAGCGGCGTCTAGCCAAGTCGTAAGCTCATGATCGAACTGCGCTTCGAGTGTCGACATTATGCTTTCGATGTCCCCCGCAAGACCATGTTCACCGCGCCGCTGTAGCGATTCCACTCGGCCATTTCGTCGCCGAGCATCTTGCTGCCCGCTTCGGTCAGGCGATAGTAACGGCGTTCGCGCCCGTTTTTCATCTCATTGTAGGCTTCGATGAGTCCCTGCTTTTCCATACTGTGCAGCGTCGGGTAGAGCGTGCCCTCTTTGAAATCGAGGATGCCTTCCGATTGCAGCTTGATCTGCTTGGCGATGCGGTAGCCGTGATTGGCCCCCATCGAGAGAATGTGCAATATCAGTAACGGCAAACTACCTTTGAGATTCATACCACTGTCCCCAATGCCTCTAGTCTCTAGGTATCATAAGGCGGAAAGGATACGAAGTCAAGCGGGTTCGAGTACCGAGTACAAGGAGCATTCTCGCCGGAGATTGTCGGCTACCTCGCTGTGATAAAATCAGCAGTGTTGAGCGAAATCTTTGGAGATCGTGATGGAACAAAAAACGGTTTTCACTCTCCCCGCCCCGTTTGCATGGGTCGAAATTCCTGACAAGAGTTACAGCATCGCCAAGTACCCGATTACCAACGCGCAGTATGCGAAGTTCATTGAAGCGGGTGGCTATGACCAGCGCGAATGGTGGACGGATGAAGGTTGGGACGCAAAGCTCAAGGGCCTAGTGTTGGACTACAGCACGGGCGAAGCGGTAGCGACCAACAACGCCTGGACAGAACCGCGCTTCTGGAAAGACAGTACATTTAATGGCGTGGAGCAGCCCGTCGTCGGTGTATCGTGGTACGAAGCGCTGGCTTTTTGCCTGTGGTTGAGCAATGCAATGGGCGAAAATATCATGCTGCCGGGCGAAGATCAGTGGCAGTATGCCGCGCAGGGCGGTGGTCGAAAGTATCCATGGGGTAATGAGTGGGACTGTACGCGCTGCAACAATTCGGTGAAGCCGTGTGAAAGCAGCGTCACCACGCCCGTTCGACAGTACGAAGGCAAGGGCGATAGTCCTTTCGGTGTGGTCGATATGTCAGGTAATGTGTGGGAGTGGTGTTTGACGGACTTCGAAAACAAGACCAACGACATGAACAGCCCCGCCAGCAGCCGTGTCATACGCGGCGGTTCGTGGTTTTTCTTCACGAGGGCTGACTACCGCTGCAATTTCCGGTATGGAGATG
>JACMMD010000346.1 GCA_014379235.1 Anaerolineae bacterium | reverse complement strand
TCTTGCATCGGTGTGATCGGATGCTGGCTCATCGTCGGGTGGCGGTCTAAACGGAATACGTCGCTCTCTAAGCCGGAGCGCGCAAATAGGTTGCCGAACGCGCAGTATCGTCCCAATATCGGAGACGCGACCAGCAGAGGCACGACTTCCGAGTTGAACACGCGCTGACCGATGTCGATAGCGCGGCCAACGCTGCCAACATCCGGCGATGAGTCGAACGTCGAACATAGCTTGTAGTGAACAATCGGCGCGCCCAGTCGTTTGATCTGCTCGAAGATCGCTGGAAACTCCGCGTCCATCGCCGTTGGCGAGAGAGTTCGCCCGACTCCGGCGATGCCTACCGCTTCCAGATTGCCAAACTGCGCGAGACGTTCCGGCGTTGGCGGTTCAAGAAACTGGGCCGTGCGGATGCCGAAGCGTGTCAGCGCTTCCATCGTGTCGGTTGACCCTGTGAAGTCGTCGCCGTAGTAAGTCAGCAATAAGCTCATGCTTTGCCCCGTTTGTCGAACATCGCAATCGACTGCCGCAGTTCGATATGCTCCGCCGCGTAATCATCGAGCGAGACACCGCTCACCGCCGCTTCCCATGCCTGTTGAATAGCGCGAACTCCGGCCCCTGCTCCGCCGGGATGGCCCTGAATGCCGCCGCCCGCGAGATACATCACATCGACGGTTTGCGTAAGGCGGTAAGTATCCGGCGCTTGACCGCCCCACTGCCCCGACGACAACACCGGAAACAAGCGGTCTGCATCGCTGACGAGCGGCGTCAAACAGGCTTTCACTGAGCGCACCACCGACTCGTCCGGCTCCCAGAACTTGTTGCGGATGCCGTTGACGTGCAAATGGTCGATGCCGGCCAAACGCCACAGTTTTTGATAGGCGGTGAACTCCATGCCGAGCATCGGCGCACGGGTGAAGATTCCCCAACCGTTGCGATGACCGTGAATAGGCAGTTGGCTGTGCCGCCGAACGTACATCGCCCCCGCGAAGCCGACATGGTTGACGCTCAACATGATGCACGTCCCGCCCGCGTTCAACACGAGATCATGGTTTCGCAGCATGGTGTCGATGTCATCGCCGCTGATGTTAAAGGCGTACATCACACGCTTTCCGGTCTTGTCGGCATGATCGTTGATGACACGCATAATGGCTTCAACGCGCTTTGCCAGCGGTGAATAGACCGGGCTGGTCATCAACTCGTCATCTTTGATAAAGTCGATTCCGGCTTCGGCGAGTTCGCGCACCATGTCGGCGGTTTGCTCCGGCGAGAGGCCCACGCTCGGCTTGATGATCGTGCCGATGAGCGGACGCCCGTGAACATTGGCCAGCTTCCGTGTGCCTTCGATGCCGAACTGTGGCAGCAAGCAGCGCTTGACGAAATCCGCGGGCACATCGAAATCCAGCAAACGCAGGCCGGATAGTTCTTTCAGTTCGAAGATGTTGCCGAGTATCGACGCCATCAACGTTGATAGGTCACTGCCAGCCATCTCCATCGGCACCGCGACGGTGATTTCGGCGCGTTCATATTTGGTCGATTGCAAGTTCGGCGGCTGCGGGAACGATGCCTGATCGGTTGATGGCAGTTCTCGAACACTGTGCAGCCGTGTACGAAAGCGTTCCTTGATCTCAGCCGTTTCGCCGGGAACGGCCACGAATGTCCCCGTTGACCCTTCTCCGGCTAGGGCCTCGACGGCGCGCTCCACGCTGTGCGGTGTCTCTAAAAGGTAGGTGGCTAAAATGGCATCTTGGGTCATGTATGAAGTTTCGCTCTTTTGTGCAAACAATCACAATGTTGACTTCTAAATTGTCGATTGCATACAATCATAATGGAATAAGATTATAACGTCCACCAAATACGTTCTGGTTTTCGTAAAGAGTTTTGATGTCGCTTTTTTCTCAAATACGAGCAGTCAGCCTGCGTGAACAGGTCGCGGAGCAAATCCGCACGGCCATCATCGAGGGCCGCCTCAAGCCCAACGATCATATCGTTGAGGTGTCGCTGACGCAGCAGCTAGGCGTCAGCCGCACCCCTGTGCGCGAAGCGTTGATCTTGCTCGAACGTGAGGCGCTGGTCGTCTCTATCCCCCATCGCGGCTGCTTTGTTCGCGCTTTCAATGTGTCCGATGTAGATGCCGTGTTCTCGATGCGAACCACGCTCGAAAACTTCGCCGCCGAACTCAGCATCCAGCACCTTAGCAACACTGATTATGACGAACTTCGCTATCATATCGAGCGGCAGAAGCTGTACATCGACCAGAAGGATTTCAAGCAAGTTCGCAGCACCGACATGTCGTTTCACCAATACTTGATTAATGCCAGCGATCATCCTCATTTAATGCGAAGCTGGCAAGAGATCGTCGCCCAGATTGCGGCTATCTTGTACCTGCGCGCTGAGGGCAATCCTGATGTCGATGAGTATCGCGCCATCAGCGACCATCAGAGCATTCTCGATGCGTATATCGCTCACGACTTACAGCGCATCAAAGACGAAAACCAGCGTATCAATGAGCGCGTGGCGCAGCAGTGTCGGGACGCTATTGAGCGTTTAGGTTCCTGAGGTGATGCATTGTATTTACGTGCTTTGCATATTGTATACAATATGCAATTAAATTGTGTTTCAGCGTCCAGCGTTTCAAAAACGCGGATGATAACCTGTGTCGGTTTTGAGAGCAAAGGAGAGCCGCCAACAAAACATCGTGAACACTTGTCGCTTGAATAGGTTCCATTTGATTAAGTTCGATAGGAGATTTCTCATGAACAATTTAGTGAAGAAAAGCCTGCTGTTGATTGTGGCCCTTGCGCTGGGCACATTCGCATTCGGCGTGGCCAGCGCGCAAGACACGACAATTTGCTTTGCCTTCCAAGACCTCGAAACTGAATTCTGGGTTGCGGGACACCGCGCTATCACCGACACCCTGCGTGGTCAGGGCATCGAAGTGCTGGAATACAACGCCAACGAAGACCCCAATCGCCAGCTTGAGCAGGTGCGCGAATGCATCACGCAGGGCGTCGATGGCATCATCATCATCCCGCAGGACGGCGACAGCGCTAACACCATTATCGCTGAAGCGCAGGCTTCCGATGTGCCGATTGCCGTGTTCAACCGCCCCCCGAATGATACCTCTGCAGGTGTCGTGGTCGTCGCGGACAACGTGAGCGCCACCGAACAAGCTGTGGAATTCATCGCTCAAAAAGCGCTGCGCCAGTTTGAAATCACGGGCGAGGCAGTCACGCCGCTGATCCTCGTGGGCGCGCTGCAAGACACCAACGCCATTGGCCGCCGTGATGGTTTCTTTAATGTCATCACCCGCTACAACGAACGCTACCCCGGCCTGTTCAACGAGCCGATTGAAGTTGCTACCGAGTGGGACGCCGCAACTGCGCTATCCAACCTCGAAGCCGCTATCACCGCCAATCCCGAAGTCGACTTCATCTTCACCTCGTCGGACTTCCTGTTCCCGACGATTCGCTCGGTGCTGGAACCGCGTGGTATGTGGGTTCCCGCCGGACAGCCGGGCCACGTTCTGCTGGCCGGCCTCGACGGTGACGCCACCGCCTGTATGCTGATCGACGAAGGCTATGTCGATGCGACGGGCGTTCAGAACCTGTTCCTCGAAGCTGAACTCACGATGGATCGTCTGCTTCAAGCGATTGCTGACGGCGAAACCGCACCGAACGAAGTGCTGCTTGACCCCGGCTTCGCGCTGACGGCTGGCAATATCTACTTCCAACGTGACGAAATGTGGGGCTGCCTGCTCTACGACGAAGGCTTCCTCGACCAGTAGTGTTACACTCTGTAGAAGTGAAATAGGCTCTGTAGGGGCGCTTCGCGAAGCGCCCCTACTCCTACTGATCTCAACTCACACCTACAGACAATGAGTAAGGAAAGCGCAGTGTCCACTATCAACGAACCTTTGAATGTAGCGGCGACGTTCAGCGGCCCACAGGCATCGCCACCGCAAGCGTCGTCGTCAGGCATTGTGCGCTTCGTGCGCGGCCTTTTAGTCTCCGATTATTTTGTACTTTATTTGACGATTGTCTTTTTCAGCGTCTCGTCCATTTTCTTTACGACACTGGGCAACCCCGGCAACATCGCCAATCAGGTTCAAAATATGTGGCCGCTGCTGGCAGTGGCTATCGGTCAAACCTTCGTACTCATCATCGGCGGTATTGATCTGTCCGTTGGTGCGACGATGGGCATCACCAGCGTCGTCGGCGCAGTCGTCATGGCCGAAACGCTCGACCCCGCTTTCTTCGATAAAAGTCCGTTGTGGGGCACGTTGATGCGCGAGAGCGGCGGCATTCTGGCGGGCAGCCCATTCGCTGTGCCCGCCGCCGTGATCGTCATGCTGCTGCTGGGCACATTCATCGGCTTTCTGAACGGCTTCGCTATCACTCGCTTTCGACTCGCGCCGTTCATGGTGACGCTCGTCACTTCGACATTTTTCGCCGCGTTCGCGTTGTGGCTCACGCAGTCGCGCAATATCTCCGGCATCCCCGACT
>JACMMD010000345.1 GCA_014379235.1 Anaerolineae bacterium | reverse complement strand
CATGGTCTTGGCCATTGGTCTTATTATGAGCCGCACCGGGCGCAGATTAGCAGCATCATCGACCAATTTCTGGCCGCAAATCCTAACATCGACCCTCAGCTAAAAATCTACGCCTTAAGCGCGAAATCTGGCTGCGTGTTGTAAGGTGTTATAGCCCTCTAGCCGGAGATTGAAATCTCCGGTTGTTATTTCTCGCTCCAATAAAAAAGGGCGTTCAGTTGAACGCCCCATACACATCAAGTTAAGCAAACTTTCGGCGGAATTGACGTATTGAACCCCTTCCGGCGCTGACGCGCCACCTTCCCCGCAAGCAGGGAAGGGAGTCAAAGTCCCTCTCCGCTTGCGGGGAGGGATTTAGGGAGGGGTTAATTTACTTCGCGTATTCCACAGCCCGCGTCTCGCGGATGACGTGAACCTTGATCTGGCCGGGATACTGCATCGACTCTTCGATCTTGCGGGCGATGTCCCGCGCCAAATTCATAGCCGCAAGGTCGTCCACCGCTTCGGGGCGCACAATGATGCGTACTTCACGCCCTGCTTGCAGCGCGTAGCTCTGCTCCACGCCTTCAAAACTGGTGGCGATTTCTTCCAACGTGCGAACACGGCGGATGTAAGTCTCAAGGCTTTCACGACGAGCGCCGGGACGAGCGCCCGAAATCGCGTCGGCGGCTTCCACGATGTATGCCTCCACACATTCTTGCTCGACTTCGTGGTGATGGCTGGCGATGCAGTTGACGACTTTCGCATTGACACCGTGTCGCTTGGCGAATTCCGCGCCGATGACAGCGTGCGTACCTTCAACCTCATGGTCGATGGCTTTGCCGATGTCATGCAGCAGGCCGCCCATTTTCGCAATTTCGACGTTCGCGCCCAGTTCGCCTGCGATCATGCCAGCGATGTGCGCCGTCTCGACGGAATGCGCGTGTTGGTTCTGGCCGTAGCTGGTACGGAACTTCAACTGCCCGACCAGTTTCAGCACTTCGGGATGCAAGCCGTGTAGACCGGTCTCGTAAGCGGCGCGTTCGCCCTCTTCACGAATGGCCAACTGCACTTCTTCCGCCGAGTCTTCGACCAGCTTTTCGATGCGCGCCGGATGAATACGCCCGTCCACGACCAGCTTGGCCATAGCCCGCTTGGCGACTTCGCGCCGTACCGGGTCGAAGCTGCTGATAGTGATCGCTTCCGGCGTATCGTCAACGATCACGTCCACGCCTGTCGCAATTTCGAAGGCGCGGATGTTGCGCCCGTTGCGGCCAATGATGCGCCCCTTCATTTCGTCGCTTGGCAGCGCCACCACGCTCACCGAGATTTCGCTCACATGCTCCGAGGCCAGACGCTGTACCGCCAGCGCGATCACATCGCGGGCACGAGAGTCAGCTTCTTCACGGGCGTCGGCTTCCACCTGCCGGATCATACGGGCCATGTCATTGCGGGCGTCTTCTTCGGTAGCCCGCAGCAGTTCGGTGCGTGCTTCTTCAATGGTCATCTGCGCGATACGCTGAAGCTCCGCAAGCCGATCTGTTTCTAACTTCTCGACTTCGTTTTGCTGCTTATCCAGTTTGCTCTGGCGTTTATTCGAATTTGCGTCGCGCTGCTCGACCTTTTCCAGCCGCTTATCGAGGTCTTCGCGGCGGTGCAGCAGGCGTTCTTCTTCGGCATCCAGTTCGCGGCGGCGGCGGGCCACCACCTTATCGGATTCGTCGACGATCTTACGCGACTTGTCCTCTCCTTCTTCAAGAACGTTCCTTGCTCGATCTTCCGCTTGATCGACAATCGTTTTCGCTTGGTTTTCAGCCTGAACGATCCGGCTCATGCCTTGCAATTTCTGACGATTGAGCAGCATATACACGCTGATCGCAGCGCCTATTGCAGCGGCGATCAGGGCGACAATGATGAATACGATAGCGTTTTCCATAGTCCCAACGCGGCGTGGCCGCCGCTCAACGGGCGGTTGGCATTTGACCGGAAAATGGCGCTCAAAACACCGCCAGTTTTCAGTCGCCCGCATGCAAGCGACGAGGCAAACCGCTTACCTCCTCTTTCGGTTGTTATAAGTAGAACAGGGTTGATTTCAGTAGGCTTGAAAGTTTCAAACACGAGTCGACACGGCACAAACCATGCCGCAAATGAGCGCGTGAACAGCACGAACAGAGCCACGAAAAAGCGCAGCGCGCTAATCCATGTCGCCATAAGCGCCTGTGTCGATGTTGTCAGCAGCGCTGTTGTCAGCGTCAGCATCAGCAAAAAACTCCGGGTCTTCCGCGTCGATCTCATCCAGCAGACGTTGAATCACATCATGAACGGTGGCGTAGGAAAAGCCGCGCCGTTGCAGAAAGCCGCCGAGCTTGGCGCGAAACTGGCGAGGATCAGTACCCCGCATTCGCGCTGCTCGGCTTTGCGCCGCCGTATAAGCCGCTTCGTCGGCGTCAAGGTCGCTCAACACTTCGTTGATGACGGTGCTGTCGATGCCCTTCTGACACAGTTCGTGGCGCAAGGCACGCGGGCTGAGGGGCTTGAAGGTGTTGCGGTTTTCGACCCAATAGCGGGCGAAAGCCACATCATCCACATAACCCTGTTCGCTCAAACGGGCCAGCGCCGCGTCGATGACGGCGGGCGGCGTATCCTTCTGTTCCAGATTGCGGCGCACTTCCTGGATGCTGCGCGGGCGATAAGACAGGAAGTGTGCGGCGCGGTCAACCGCCTTGAGAACGGTGTCCGCGTCCCGCAGCAGGGTGACATCCGTTGGAGTTAGCGCCTGCCCCTTGCGGAGCTTGGCTGCCTCAAACAGAGTCAGGCTAAACGCATACTCGCCGTCCAGATACACGTTGACGCGCTCTTTATTGCGTTTCTGCACTTCCAGCATCGTGACGATGCCGCTGCTTTTGTCGCTGTCCTTCATCGCCTCTGGTGCGTCCTTCGGCCTGCGCCTCTGGGCTTCGCTTCGCTTTCCCAACACCCATCACGCTAAAACGCAAACAGCCGTGATGAATGCTCGATCACCAACGGCTGTTTGTTATCGCTCAGTTTTCGATTACAACGACAAGATGGCGCTTATTGAAGCAGCGCGCTCGGTCAGCGTTCGGTTGTGCTACGCCTTTAATCCCGAATAGTGGTCGGGTTTGCAGACGGATTTAGATCATGCGATGAACCTTAGGCTGTGTTTCTGCTGTACGTCCTTCGACATGCTTACCACTGTTATAAACCAGCATCTCGCGGGTCTATAGTTGGGTTTCGATTCCTCGTCCTGCTGCGAGAGCGCTATCAGCGTTCAGGCGGCAGTTTCGTTCGTTTGCAATCAGTCTCAAGCAAGCCAGTACCAACAGCGGCGTCGTTGCCTATCGTGTACGATACTTCAAACAACCGATGGTGTACAATTCCATGACAACCACCAAAGACTATTATGCCCGTTTTAACAAATTTGCACAACATCCAACCGATTTTGTGGCTGGCGACGATTTAGTTTACAGTTGTCAGTATTCAGTTTTCAGTAAAAGCAACGAAACTCATAGAGTCGATTTTACTGACAACCGACGACTGATAACTGACAACTCTTAAGGGGCAACGTGCGGACAACTACGCTCACGACGGCAGTGCTAAACCCTAGCGCGGCAGCAAAAGACAAGCGCGTCCTGGTCACGGGCGGCGGCACGTTTCTCGGAGATAGCATCGCGTCGGCCTTGATTGCGGCTGGGGCGGAAGTCACGCTGCTGGTACGTCCCGGCGCGGAAGACAAGCTCGGCGCATTGGCGGGGCGGGCGCGCTGGTGGTCGTCGGACGTATGGAATCCGGCCAGCTTGCGCGGGCGAGGTCGCGGACACGCCATCGTCGTGCATACCGTCGGCAGTATGATCGCCGATCCGCAGCAAGGACTTACCCACAACTGGCTGAACTTCGTTTCGGCGCGCAACGTGGCCAATATGTGCGTGGGCGATGGTGTGCCGCACATGCTGTTGATGAGCGCGGTTCGTGCACCGTGGGTCAGCGGCGATTATATCCGTGCCAAACGAGACGCCGAAGCCTACATGCAGCGCGTGGGACTAAATGGCATGATCGTGCGCGCTCCGGTGGCCTATCTGCGCGGGCAGCGCCGCAACCCCTTTTACCAACTGCTGACTTTACTTGGCAGCATTCCGCCGACTTCGTGGCTAGCATTCGGACGGATTGCGCCGATTCCAGTGGATGTGCTGGCGCGAGGCGTGGCCAAAATCGCGCTCGAACGGCGGCGTGATAAGACGATGTTCTACGCGCCTGATTTGCGACGGCTCGGCAAGTCAGATCGCCGCACCGCGATTGACCCGTTCAGCGAAAGAAACGACGACACGCAGCCACGCCGCAAGTTCCACGCCATCGAATTGTTGGGCGAGGATACGCCGTTCGGCTGGAGTCCACCGGAGGAGAAGTAAGTTCGAGGGACGAGGTTCGAGTTAATACGGTGCTGGTGTAGAAGCATTCAAATGAACGCCCGTCATAGGTGCGAGGTTCAATTGGTCATCAATCAGGGCGATATTTATTGGCTGCAACTAGACGATCCAAGCGAGTCGGAGTCGGGGATACCGCATCCCTATGTCGTCGTTCAAGATGATGTCTTGAATCACAGCCGACTCGATACGGTGGTCGTGTGCGCGCTGACATCGAATCTCAAGCGGGCAAGCTATCCCGGTAATGTCTTACTTGATGTCGGTGAAGCCAATTTACCGAAGCAAAGCGTTGTGGAAGTTTCCAAAGTCTCGTCAGTGGATAAAACGCAGTTGGGCGAATATATCGGCTCATTGAGCGAACAGCGCATCAACCAGATATTGGCTGGTATGCGCTTTTTGCAGCGGTCATTCTTTAGTGAGGCGTGATGCGTGGGAATTATGCCTTAAAATTCATCGTTCGTTACGCATTATTTCTCGGTAGACCATCACGCCTCGTTACTCAAACCCACATTTTGTGCGATGATCGCTATGCGTTCCCGAATGCGCGCTTGATCTTCATCACTGTACAAATCAAATCGAACTGGCAGTTGTGCATAGTCTATCGCTTGGCGAAACATGCGCGAACTCACGCACGTTTGATTGTAGGCGATATGCAGGTCGAAGATTATTTCATCATCGCCAGCGAGAGGCAGTCGAATACGCGGCAGTTCCATATCCACAGAAGCGCCATAGACCAACGCTTGCCCGTCTTCAAATGCCGGATGAGGGTCGCTGACGATGACCCAAAACGGAAAAGCGCCTGCTTCATCATCAGCATAAGAGGGCAGTGTCGGTAAGATCGGGCGTGTCTGATGCAGATAATCAATCTCCACCAGATTGAGTCCGCTCTTGAGGCTTTCTAAGCGCTTGCGTCGATATTGTGAATAATGCGAACCGCCGGGCTTGTTGGCGGGTGAAAGCACTTCGACCCGCGTTACGGGTGTATCTGGCAAGCCTGCTTCGTCAAGCCGATAAATGATGACGCTTGGTAAAGACTCGTCTTCGGTTTCGGATTCGACAAGGCTCAGTTCTGCCACAGGCGAACTTGGCGCTAACGGACTAGATATGCTTCCGCTTGAGGACGATCCATAAATCAGCACATCGGCTTTTGAAGAACTCGCTTGCGTTGGTGAAAACGGCTCGGCAAATGTGATTTGCCTTATTTGCAGCGACTCTTCGGCGGCGCTGGCATATCCGGGCGGAAGCTGCATATCCAGTGTTCTGACCAAATCACTAATATGCTGTGTATGAAAATTGCCCCAACGCCTTGTTGGGTTTTGCAGAAAGCTGTTGAGATGCGGGTTCACGCCTGCGTATAAATTCTTCTCTGAGTGGATCGGCATTTGCCTTTACCTCTCGAACCTTTTTGACTCAGAACTCAGCACTAAATTTCGTGCGGCGCGCCGGGAGTCTCCTCGACGAGTTCCTCACCATCTTCGGCCAAACGATAGCGGCGTATCGGCTTGAGCGTGATCGCTGCCCCGTTGTTCGCGGCCCAGCGAGCGATGTCGCGGATTTCGACAAAGCCCTGTTTCATCGCGCCGCCTATCGCATAGCCGAAGCGATACGTGAAAAAGTGCGGGTTCTCGTTGAGATAATCCAACACGGCTTGCGCGGCGTTCGTGATTCGCAGCGCATCATGAACCGTCTCGAAGCGCTGCAAATCACCTACGGGGCGCTTGAGGTTACGGCGCAGCGCATCCAGCAGCACGGGACGAAAGAAGAATTTGCCGAGCGCTTCGGGGTCGCTGATGCCTAGACCTTCGGGCAGCGTGATCGGCTGACTGTTCGCAGTCCGCACCGAGAGTTGAAAGTCGTAGTGTTCCTCGATAAACGGGCTGGAACGCATCTTCTCCTCGTCGGGGATGAGTTCTTCGATGCGCTCCATAATCATGTTGGCGGCATCGTCCAGTGCATCTTTGCGCGATTTGCCGGGAACGTCGGCATTGATCGGCGGAATGACCGGCCCGATATTCATCACCAACTGCGGACGCTGCAAGCGCATCAAGCCCGTGATCGCGCCTTCCATGCCGCCGAAACCCATCGGCAGAATCGGCGCTTGTGCCTGATGGCTCAACCACGCCACGCCGGCCCGCGCTTGCTTGATCTTGGTTTCCCAGATGCCGCCTTCGGGGAACATGCCGATGATGCCGCCCTGCTGTAACACGCTCAACGCCTTGTTGAGTCCGCCGCGATCAACGCTGCCACGCTTGATAGGGATGAAGCCATAGGTGGCGGCGATTCGAGCGTAACGCGGGTCAATCGGAATATCGCCCGCGCCGAGTATTTCGACGTTCCACGGGGCGTACAGCACCATCATCACCACTTCCATCATAGCGACGTGGTTGCCGACCAGCAGCAGCGGCCCGCGTTCGGGTAGGTTCTCTTGGCCGCTGATGATCGGGCGGGTGAGCGCGGACATCAATGTGCGGCCCGCATGGCGCACAAAACCGCGCAGCAGGACGCGGCGCGGATAAGCTACGATATTGGTCTGAGACATGCGTTCAACCCTTTGCGGGGTGTTTCACCCTATTCTGGCGGGTTAATTGAAACGCTGGCACGGTAGGCGGTGAGGGACAAATCGGCCTGCGCGAAATCTGCGACTACATTGATGTCTACATACATGCCGCCGCTGACCGAGATGTCGTCGGGGTTGGGGCCCAACTGGAACACCTGTGCCCGCAGCCGCAGCTTAGTGAAATTGCCGGCGGTGATGCCAAAGGTCGTGTAATCGGCCTCGTTGCCGAGTTCAAAGGTTGCTTCTTGCGACGCTGGCTGGCCGTTGATGACCCCCAAGCGCACCACGATATTCGCCTCTGCGCCATCGGGCAAGGTTTCGCCCAATTCTGCCGGGTTGAAGCCCACAAAAATCTCTGTCTGTTCACCAGCGATCAATGTCTTGGAGAGAGCCAGCACCAGATCGCGCTGCATCGTCTCTACCATTTCGCTGCCGCCATCGTCATCGTCGGTGGCTTCATCGTCGTACTCTGCCAATTCCTCGACAGCCTTATGGCCCTGCTCCGTCAGGCGATAAATCTGGTCGCCGTCCATCTGCAAATAACCTTTTGTAACCAGCCGCCGAATCGACTTCCCGAATGCGCGGTCACTGAGATCCGCGCCATCCGCAATATCATCGGCATGAGCGGTGGACTCCGCCAAGCCACCAAAAAAGCGAATCACGTCCAGCGCGTCAGGAGGTAAAGTCTTGAGGTGAAAAGGCAGTTCCATCAGTGTCCGCTCGATTGCTCTATAGGGTAGCTCACGTTGTATAACGCAAGCTCAAGAAGATATTAACGTTCGCTCACAGTATAAACCGAAACCGGAAATGAGAACAACAGGTTATCAGTTTTCAGTTGTTAGTTTTCAGTCAAGCACATGAGCGCCGATCATCCTATTTACTGACCACTCATAACTTAAAACCGATAACTACTCCTTGACTTCGCGCGCACTCTAAGTTGTAGAGTATGGACATCATCGAAATGTGGAGAGGGTTCTAATGCAAACACGACGACTGGGCAGCAGCGACTTACAGGTTTCGGCGCTCGGCTTGGGCTGCATGGGCATGTCTGAATTTTATGGCGACGCGGACGACGTGCAGAGCATCGCTACCATTCACCGTGCGCTTGATCTTGGCGTAAACTTTCTCGACACCGCCGATATGTACGGCGTTGGTCGCAATGAGCAGCTTGTCGGCAAGGCCATCGCTGATCGCCGCGACAGCGTGATTGTGGCCACCAAGTTCGGCAATGTGCGCGGCGATGATGGCAGTTATCTCGGCATCAACGGCAAGCCGGATTACGTCCGCAGCGCCTGCGATGCCAGCCTCAAGCGTCTCAGCGTGGAAGTGATCGACCTGTACTACCAGCACCGTGTCGATCTCAACGTGCCGATTGAAGAAACTGTCGGCGCGATGGCCGAACTGGTTCAGGCCGGTAAAGTGCGTTTCTTGGGTCTATCGGAAGCATCGCCCAACAATATCCGTAAGGCGCAGGCCGTTCACCCTATCGCGGCGCTGCAAACTGAATATTCACTGTGGACACGCGAAGTCGAGGATGAGATTTTGCCGCTGTGCAAGGAACTCGACATCGCATT
>JACMMD010000344.1 GCA_014379235.1 Anaerolineae bacterium | reverse complement strand
GTGCTGCAAGAGATCACCGCCGAACTTTCGAGCGCGGTCACGCTCGATCAAGTGGCGGAAGTCGTAGTCAGCAAAGGGGTTGCGGCGCTGGGCGGGCATATCGGCACGATCATGCTGTTGAGCGAAGATGGTCAAACACTCGAACTTTTATCCACACGCGGCGCTTCGGAACAGGCGGTAAACCCTTACATGCGCTTCCCGTTAGAGTTCAAATCACCGCTTTCCGATGCGGCGCGCACTGGTCTGCCTCTGTGGATTGAAACGTTGGATGAGTACACCTCTCGCTATCCACATTTAGCTGAAATTGTACAACATACAACCGGCACAAAAGCGACAATCTCCCTACCCCTCATCATCAACCAGCGCGTCATTGGCAGTATGGGCATTAGCTTTGCCGAGCCGCGCCGCTTTAGCGAAGGAGATCGCGCCCTGCTCATCGCTTTGGTACAGCAGTGCGCGCAGGCGCTAGATCGGGCGCGTTTATATGAAGTCGAGGCACACGCCCGCGCTCAAGCGGAAGCGGCTAACGAGCTTAAGATGCGTTTCCTCGCCATGATCTCGCACGAACTGCGAACTCCGCTCACGTCGATCAAAGGCTTCGCCACTACGCTGTTAGCTGAGGACGTGACGTGGGACGCGCAAAGTCAGCGCGAGTTCTTGATGATAATGGATGAAGAGTCCGACAAGCTGAAGGAACTAATCGAACAACTGCTGGATGTGTCGCGCTTACAATCGGGAACGCTGCGCGTGAATACCGAACCACAGCCACTTTCACGCATTGTAGAACGCGCACTCACGCAGCTTCAAACGCTCACCGCCGATCATACTTTCGAACTGCAACTGCCGGACAACCTGCCACCTGTACTTGCCGACGAGCAGCGCATCGCACAGGTGCTGGTCAATCTGGTGGATAACGCCAGCAAGTATTCGCCACCACAAACGCGCATCACTATCGCGGCGCAGCAGGCGGGCCAATATGTGCAAGTAGATGTCAGTGATGAGGGTGAAGGGATTCCCGCAGAAGATCGGAGCAATGTGTTCGAGGCGTTTCATCAGGTCGAGCGCAAATCACAGTCGCAGATGGGCGCGGGCTTGGGACTGGCGATTTGCAAAGGCTTGATCGAAGCGCACGGTGGCCGCATCTGGATTCAGGACGGTGGACGACCCGGCACGACTATCTCCTTCACGCTGCCCGTATCGTTGAAAGAGCTGGATTAATATCGCTAGTAGGCATCTTAAAAGAGTGGTATACTTTAATTGGCGTCTCTACTGTGGCTTATTGACGTTATTCATGTCCTGCTACAGTAGGCTCAAAGGTGCTCATCATCCCGCATCGCATCGCCGTATTTAATCACTCACCAACCAACCTGAGACTTTTTCGAGAAATCCTGACGAAGAAAGGCTATGAAGTCTTCACCTTCCTACAGGAAATGACGAGCCTTAACGAGGTAGCACACCTTAAACCGGACTTGATTATCCTCGCCTACATTGTCGGCTATCAAGAAAACGAGTTAGAAATCATCCGCGAACTGCGCTCACTGCCCGCGACGCATCGTATCCCTATCATTGTATGCAGCACCGGAGCGCGCAAGCTCGACGAAATCGGGCGCTACCTGAACGTGAGCTACCTCTCGCTGCTGCCCAAGCCATTCAACATGAATGAACTGGTGGCGATAGTCGCCCAATCATTGGCCCACAGCCATGCTGACAGCGTCGACATCGCCAAATAAAAACCCGCTTGATGGCAGGTTTCGTTTCGTGCTTCAATCGGTCAATTTCTGATCAGTTTATAGGTATTCGGCTCACCCACGCGCAAGTCGGCGCGCTGCGGCCTGTGCTGCTTCACGAGTCCGTAAACGCCGGCGACGTACCATCCGCGAACAAGTCGGCGTGTAAGTCGAATTCGCGTTTGACCACAACATCGACCCGTTGTGGAAGGTAGTACGTCTCAATGCGGGCCGGGCATCGACTTCATGCGCCGGACTGGTGGTTCGCAAGTGGGGTTGGGAAACGTCCAACCACCACTGGCTAATAGCGCTCAATATCGAGCGAGGCGTGATGACAATCAGCGGCCTTTGTGACGGTAAGTTCGCGGTGCGATTCAACCGTGCCAACCGAACAAGGCGCTCCTTCGCCGCCGCCCGACGAAACTCTGCCATACGCTCGTCATGTACCAAATAGTTGCGATCCAACATGCCCCCATCCCCTCTGCACAGGCTGTGCCAAATGCCGTTCGATTGGCGAGAATGTATGTTCTAATTATAGAATACATGTTCGCATATGTCAAAGGTGAGAATATGTCCAATTTGAGTTCAGAAGCGCGAGATTTGATGGGGTGTAGGGGCACGATATATCGTGCCCCTACGATCCCGAATTACGGCTGTAGACGGGTTGGCAGCGTGTAGCGCATCCCGCGTATACGGTGCTGAATATTGTTGTCTGCCAGCAGCCCAAGCTGCTTATCGAGCCGCTCGAAAGCGTTGCTCCAGAAAACCTCGAACCAGCGCCGTGCCGCATCCCATTCGTGGGTATTGTGCCAGCCGGAATGGATGAAATGCACCGTTGTCTGCGGGATCGGCCCGCTGCTGCTGGCCTGAAAGTACACGACCACATGCGTCAGCGGGTCGGCCTCGTTCATGAACTCGAACTGTTCCGGCCCTTTCCACTCGAACGACAGTAGCTTTCCCGGCTCGACAGCGGTGATCTTGCAGCCTGCGGTGTTATTGCGTTGCAGCGTGCTGGCTGAGTGGCGCTTCGTGCGCCCTTTACGCGAACCTTCGTCCATATCCCAATACAGTTCGTATTTACCGCTGACCATCGGCATAACTTCGGCTACAGGGGCTAGCCATGTTTGCACCAATTCAGCGCGGGTGAACATATCGAAGGCCTGATATACGTCGCAGTGTAATGACACTGAACGATGGATGATCTTGTTCAACACAACCTCCGCAAATGTGGAACTTATGTTCTAATCTTAGCTCAAAAACACTTAGATAACAAGTTACTAAGGTGTAAAAAACCCCCTATTTAGCGGGGGTTTATATATTCAAACTTTGTCAAACTCAGACCGGAATTGAAGGGTTAGAATCGTGGGCTAAATCTCCACCAGTTCGCCCTGTCTTGAGCCGATTGAAGCCGGGTAATAGCTGGCCATTTCCGGCGCGAGGCGTTTCAACGGCGGCTGCCAATCGTCGCCATATTCGGCAATCGAGCGCACCCAACTCATAAAGTTCAGCCAGCCGGTGTGCATGCCCGACGTATCCTGATCGTCGGCGAAACCGCTGTGAACCAGCGTCATGCGCGTTTTGCCATTGGATTCTTCGAGCGTCCACGTTGTGACAGTTTCATTTGGCATTGAGGGATCAGGCGGGTTGGCGATGGCCAGCTTTTCATTGGGAATCAGCTCGACAATTTTGATGGGCGGCATCCCTTCCCAACCGAAATCGTAAGCACCGCCGATGCGCGGCTCAACTATGGCGTTGCTGGCAATCCAGCGATTCAACTGTTCAGGTCGAATCAGCACATCAAAGACTGTCGCCGCATCGGCATCGATGTCGATACTGTGATGAATATCGCCTTTCATCGGATGCGTGTAATCGACCCGCGTGATGGGCTTACCGTCGAGGAAGCGGTACAGGTTACTCAGCGACAAGAGCCAGAAATCCTCGTAAGTACGCCCTTCGTGCTGCATCACCAACAGCGTCCTCTGTTCCTGTGGTCGAAGTGTGAACGTCACCGTCGTATCTTCGCCGCCAAGCTGCCAGCGATATTGTAGGCGTTCATCGGTGAGCGAACTGTGTACCGGATGGCGTCCGGCTTCGCGGTCAGGCGTTTCCGGTGTATGCCGTCCCCAGAAGTCGTAGCGCATAGAAGGAATGCCTACATCGGTGAATTCCGCGAACCATGCCGCTAACTTCTCGTTATCGGTCAGCACATCGTAGACCGTTTGAGGTGAGGCGTTCAACGTAATTTGCATGTGCAGTATGTCGCTCATCGATTGCTCCTTAATAGTTTCTGGCTTCTAGCCGCTGGTCTCTAGCCTTAACTCCGTATGCTGTTCCCTGTACTACACTTCTACCAACTCATCCTGCCGCAACGTAATCGAAGCCGGATACATGAACTCCATACCCGGTTCGAGCTTCTTGATCGCCGGATGC
>JACMMD010000343.1 GCA_014379235.1 Anaerolineae bacterium | reverse complement strand
TGCACGATAAGGGCTATCTGTACTACAGCGGCGCTCAGGGTGGCGACTCGTGGGGAACCGTTGACCAGTCGTTCCTGAGCGGCCAAACTGCGATGGCCGCTTACAGCAGCTCTGACACCACGCTCTATACTGATACGGGTTTGGCCAACGGCTTTGAAGTCGTCGCGTCGTTCCTGCCGTACAATCAGGAAACAGGCTGGACGGGCAACATCATCGGCGGCGCGACGCTGTGGCTGGTGGGTGGCCTCGAAGCCGAAGTGGAAGACGGCGCGTTGTCGTTCCTGCTGTACATGAGCAACACCGAGAATGCCGCCGATTGGCACCAGACCACTGGCTACATGCCCATCCGCACAAGCTCGGTGGAAATGCTGACGGGCTCAGGCTGGTTCGAGGAGAACCCCAACCAGTCAGTGGCCGCTGACCAAATCGCGCAAAGCACCATCACCCCTGCAACGCAGGGCGCGCTGCTCGGTATCTTCAATGACATGCGTAATATCGTCACGCAGTCCGTTGATACGGTATTGCTGACCGACGCTGACCCGGCGACGGTCTTGGCTGACGCTGAGGCCGAAGCCAATACCGTTCTCGAAGAGTACAACCTACTCAGCGCTGAGTAGTTCGTCGTAAGAAGTTCCAGAGGGGCGCAGCATGCTGCGCCCCTACGCATACCTACAGGGTTTCTTTATGACCTCGACGCTTCCCCTGATTATCATCCTCGTTGCGGCTCTAATTGGCGCGGCATTCATGGCGTACAGCCTGCGGCGCAGCGCTCGATACGGCACAGTTGGCGCGGGTATCGGCGCAGTAGCCGGAGCAGCGGGGGCGCTGCTGTTTATGCTGCCGCTTAACTTCTGTACGTTTGAGGCCGAGCGTGAAACGATTGATGCCATGTTCGGCGTGGGCTTGGTTATCATTGGCATGGCTGTTGTGCTGCTGCCAGTACGCTGGTTCTTGCAGCGACGAATGGACAACGTGGCCCTGTTTGCGGCTGATGTACAGCCGGGAGCGTTCAATAGCACATGGTTAGCGGCGCTGTTCCTCGCGCCGACGATTATTATTCTGGCATTATTTCTATACTATCCCGCATTAGAAAACTTTCGTTTGTCCGTTCTTCTCACGCGGCTTGGAGTACCACGTACTGCCTTTGTGTGTGTGGATAATTTCACAAGGCTGGTGCAAGATACCGAGTATATCAACACCGTTCTCATCACCTTTGGTATCTCGATTGCGATTGTTATTATCGGGTTGGTGTTGGCGCTATTGATCGCCACGATGGCCTATCAGCCGCTCAAGGGAGCGAAAATTTACCGTACTCTATTGATCTGGCCCTATGCGATTTCGCCCGTTGTCGCGGGTCTGATCTTCCTGCTTTTGTTCAACCCGACAGGCGGCATCGTCAACTACTTTTTGCAAGGGATGTTCGGATTTCAAATCGGCTGGCTGAACAATCCTGCGGCTGCGCCTTGGGCGGTGATTATCGCCAGCGTGTGGAAGTCGATGGGCTTCAACATCCTGTTTTACATCGCAGGTTTGCAGAACGTCCCCAAAGACCTGCAAGAATCGGCGGCGATTGATGGCGCGAACGCGTTGCAGCGCTTCTGGAAAATCACCATTCCGCTGCTTTCACCGATCACGTTCTTCCTGATTATTACAAATATGACGTATGCGTTCTTTGAGACATTTGGAACGATTGACTATCTGACAGGCGGCGGGCCGCTCAATTCCACAACAACGATGATGTACCGTATTTACGAGGTCGGCGTGGTCAACGGCGACCTCGGCAAAGCGGCGGCGCAGTCTATTGTACTGTTTGCGATGGTCATCGGGCTAACGGTCTTGCAGTTCCGCACCACCGAGCGGCGCGTCAATTATGGAGCGTAAATAACCATGACCAGTCTTTCACAAGAGGCGATACACGAACAAAGTCAGGCCATCGCCCGCGCAAGTTCGCGCACGTCATGGCTGCCGCGCTTCTGGTACGCTCATATCGTATTGATCATTTCGTGCATCATCATCGGCTTTCCGTTGTTCTACGCGATGATCGTTAGCACACAGACCAACGCCGAAGTGTTCCGCTATCAGTTCATGCCCGGTTCGTCGTTTCTGGAGAACTGGGAGAAGGTGATGGTGGAGCGCAATCTCGGCCAGTTTATGCTCAACAGCGTGTTTATCGCCGTCACTGTCACCGTCGGTAAAACGATTCTGGCGCTGATGTCGGGCCTCGCGTTCGTGTATTTTCGCTTTCCGGGCAAGTGGATCGTGTTCGGCTTCGTGCTGCTGACCTTGATGATGCCGACGGAAATTCTGGTGATCGCGCTTTTCCGCTTCGTGAACGCGATTGGTTGGGGCAATACGTATCTGGCGCTGATCGTGCCGTTTTTGGCCAGCGCGACGGGCACGTTTTTGTTCCGGCAGCATTTCGCCAACATTCCCGCCGAACTGTCCGAAGCGGCGCAGCTTGACGGTGCGAACCCATTACAGTTTCTATTTCGAATTCTCGTGCCGATTAGCTGGAACGCGATTGGCGCGCTGGCGGTTATTCAGTTCGTGTATGTGTGGAATATGTACCTGTGGCCGGTGCTGATTATTCAGGGGTCGGAACGGCAGGTGGTTCAGGTAGGCTTACGCTCGTTGGCTGGCGGAGATGCGGCCCTGAGCTACGGGCCGCTGATGCTGGGCGCGGTCATCGCCAGTATTCCGCCGGTGGTGGTGTTCATTCTGCTACAACGTCAGTTTATGAGCGGCTTCGCATTGAGCAGAGACAAATAAATTAAGCGGTAAAGGCGACCCAATGGATTGTGCTTGCGTAGTCTTTAGTTGTGCCGGGTCGACCCTACACTAACTCAATAACACAAGGTTTTTCTGTTTGCTGACTAATGGCTTAGTCGAAGCCTTTGAACGAGTTGAGCCTCACGGCCTCGACGACGCCATCGGGTACGGGGTTTAGCGGGCGGTCTAGCTCCATCTCGACCACGACATCGTTATATTCGACAGCCGCTTCTTCGGCGGTATCGTGCGGGCCCATCCACAAGATGCGCTCGCGGACGACGACGCGGGCGAGGTATTTGTTGCCGCTCTTGATGACGCCGTGATATTGCAGTTCTGGCGCGGCTTTATCGCCTAGCAAAAACGCCACCACTTCGGACACAGCGCGCTCGAACGTGTAATCGGTTCTGCCGATAGCCACGCTTTTGACAACCTGCTCTTTATCGCCGCGTTCGGTGTGCAGGATACGCATCACCGCGAAGCGCACACTATCGCGGCGGATGAATACTTCGTCATGATCGCAGGTATCGTCGATGTGCAGCTTACGCAGCTTACGCCGCAGTATCGTTTCTGCCGTTTGCCACGAGTTATAATCGTCCATCACCATAGGCAACACCTGACTTTACGCTTGACGTAAATGCTGCGCCATATGTGCCAGATTATACACGCAACTTCGATTTTGGGGATTAAAGAACGTGTTTTTCTCGGTTATGCTATACGTTTAAGGCGTTATATTCACCCCTAAGATACGAGTTCAGAATGAGCGAACAATCAACTCTTGCGCCCGATGACCATCCCGGCCTAAGCCGTCGTTCAGCGGGGCGGCTTTTCACACCACGCAGTGTTTGGATGATCGCAGGCGGTTTGGTTATCGCGCTCATTGTGGCCAATCGCTTCGTCCATTTTGTTTGCGCCAACGTCACGCCGTTCGACTGTCAGCCGTTTTGGCCGTTCAGCGAGTTTTCGCTGCGTCCGCCAATGGTCATCGATCTGGTAGTGGCAATCGTCGTCTCCATCGGTTTCCTGTACACCAGAAACATCCTCAGCCGTACTGCGTACCGTCTAAGCACTGTGATTGTGGCCAGCATCCTGCTTATTTTGGGTACAAACTACATTCTTGGTTGGACGAACGGTTATCAAGTGCCGATGATCGGCGGTGGCGGTGAGCAGTATTATGCCGACGCGCAGGAGATTGACGACTTTGGCGTATTTTTCCGCGATTACACGACCAATCAAGCAGAACGAAATTTAGGCATTCACGCTCGCGTCCATCCACCCGGCGCGGTTTTGCTGATCTGGACACTGGCGCAGCTATTCAGCGAACCCGGTTTGATCTCGGCGGCCATCGGAGTCATCGCTGTACCACTGGCGGCGTTTTTCATGAACCGGATTTTTCGCGCACAACTTGGCGACCAAACACAGGCCGGCACCCTAACATTTCTGTGCTTTCTCATTCCTAGCATTCAAATTTACACTGTAGCGACGGTAGACGCAATCATCGCGGGGCTAATGGTCGGCTGGCTATATTTCTTCCTACAACCGCGCTGCAGCGTCGGAATAATCGGCGCGATCATTTGCCTATTTCTGGCATCGTTCATCACGTTTGTAGCGGTCTTTGTCCTGCCCGTGATGGCTGGTTTTGAGTTGTGGCGCAGGCGCAGTTTAGTTCGCACCGTGTTGATCGTTGGCGGTGTCGCGCTGATGCATGGTCTGGTTTATCTCTTGACCAGCTACAATTATGTAGACAGCTTTTTCGCTGCTGCCCGTATTGATAACCCTTACGGCTTTATGCTGTTCGCTGATCCGGTTAATTATCTTTTCACGCGCTTAGAAGGTATGGCTGAGTTTGTGGTGTTCTTCGGCCCGTTTCTGTCTATCCTTGCTGTACGCGGGCTGCCTGCGCTGCGCCGCTCCTCACCGGATTTTTTCGCGCTGACGGCGCTGGCGCTACTGACGCTCGGCGGCATGTTCGCGGTTGGTATGTTCCGCTATGGTGAAACGGCGCGGATTCTTATGTTCGTGCTGCCTTACTTATTGCTCGTGGTAGGGGCTTATTTGAACGAGGCGGGTGTATCGCAGCGAGACCGTAGTTTGCTGCTGGCGCTGGTATTCTTTCAGGCGGTTTTGATGCAGACGTTCGGTATCTATATCTGGTAGCGCAAAATCAGGTAGTTTGGTTCACGCAAAACGGGCGATAATAGCAGGAACTTGATCTTTGGGAAAAGGCAGCGTAGGGCAGATGAAGAAATTGATTGTTACCGGCTCTAGCGGGCTGATCGGCTCGGAAGTCGTCACCTATTTTGATGAGCGCGGCTGGCAGGTGTTCGGCGTGGATAACAACATGCGCGCCGATTTCTTTGGCGAGAAGGGCGATACGCGCTGGAATCAACAGCGGCTAACGGCGGCCTGTCGTAACTTCACGCATCACGAAGTCGATGTGCGGGATCGCCAGCGTGTGCTGGAACTCGTGGAGACCGTGCGCCCTGATCTGATTGTTCACGCGGCTGCACAGCCAAGCCATGACCTCGCGGCGTCACGTCCGTTTGACGACTTCGACGTGAACGCGGGCGGCACCTTGAACCTGCTGGAAGCGGCGCGGCGTTACAGCCCTGATGCGGTGTTCGCGCATATGTCCACCAACAAGGTTTACGGGGATCGCCCGAACACGATTGAACTCGTGGAACAGGAAACGCGCTGGGATTATGCCGACCCCGTTTATGCAAACGGCATCAGCGAAGCGATGAGCATCGACCAGTCGAAGCATTCGGTTTTCGGCGTATCGAAGACCAGCGCTGATGTGATGGTGCAGGAATATGGACGCTACTTCGGCATGAAAACAGTGTGCTTGCGCGGCGGCTGCCTGACCGGCCCGAATCATTCCGGTGTCGAGCTTCACGGCTTCCTGAGCTATTTAATTCGCTGCAATGTCGAAGAACGCGAATACTCAATTTTCGGCTATAAGGGCAAGCAGGTGCGCGACAACATTCACGCGCATGACGTGGCGCACTGTATCGAGATGTTCTACGAGCGGCCTACGTCGGGGGCAGTGTTCAATCTCGGCGGTGGGCGGGCAAACTCGGTTTCGATCCTCGAAGCGTTCGAGCGTGTCGAGCAGTTGACAGGCAAGCCGATGCGCTATCACTACGTCGATGAAGCGCGCTCCGGCGATCATATTTGCTATATCTCTGACCTGTCGCGTATCCGCCACACTCTGCCGGGATGGGATATTACGCGCTCACTGGATGATATTTTTGACGAGATCGTGGCAAGCTGGCAGACCCGACTGGTAGGGGCAAGGCATGCCTTGCCCCTACAACAAACGAAATAACATGCCGCTATGAAATTATCCATTGTGATTCCGGCGCGGAATGAAGCGGACAACGTCGAGCGAACCGTTGTTTTGCTGCGCGATTATCTGGATAAGGTCGGGATTAGCGATCTGGAAATCCTCGTTGTCGATGATGGCAGCACCGACGACACCTATGCGCTGGTGGATGCCGAACACCAGAAGGACGCCCGCATCCGCGTGATTCGCAACCAGACCGGGCGTAACGGCTTCGGTAGGGCGGTAGGCGTCGGCTTGGAAAACT
>JACMMD010000342.1 GCA_014379235.1 Anaerolineae bacterium | reverse complement strand
TTGAACCTGTGTTTAAGGTTTGAACGTAAATTGAAAGGCCAATCTGATTTTGAAGATAACACAATAAACACTTTGCTTTGCTCAACCAGAGTAGAAAAACAAAGCGGTATTCTCAACGAGCATAAATTATATTACAACTTTGTCATTTTGACCCAACGGGTTACGCGCCGTCGCCTAGATATTTTGTAATTGAGTTTCATATCTGCCGAGTTTCTACTCCGTCCAAACGCGAACTAATGACTTAGATAAGCAGTGTCTGCGCGAACACGTTCGTATGCTGCGTGGAACGGGCATGAGTTACCCGGATATCGCGCGAATTCTGAGCTTAAGCGTCGGCACAATCTGGAATTACGCCAACCGCGAGGGCTAGCGGGTTAGCCCGGCTCATTGAATATATATGGGCAGACTTCCGGTTCCCGGAACGCCGCTGCGCCTCATTTCGTTCCGTCAAGGCAGGCGCTTGCGCGTAGTTCAGTGTAACGGGTATTTGGCGGTTATCTCAAGCGAAAAGGACGAATAAGAAGCGCTAACTGGATAAAAAGAACTGTTCGCGCTGCGAACCCGTGAGAGAGCGTGTTTGGCGTGCCGCTGCGAACTCCACAAGCTGCGCGAGGTCAGGCCATGACCGCCACAGCCGCGCCGTACCGTCATCGCTGACGGTCAGGATAGCCGTCTCATCGTGATTCCACATTGCCGCCCGTATCCGCCGTTCGTGACCTGCCAGCAGCAAAACCGTCTCGCCGCTCATGACATCCCACACGCGAGCGGTAGCGTCAACGCTGTTCGTCAAAATGCGCGTATCCGCCGCGTTCCACGATACACCGATCACGCTGTCGCTATGTCCCTCGAAGCGCTGCATTTCCGCGCCACTTTCAGCATCCCAAACGCGGGCCGTGCCATCCGCGCTCACGGTTGCGATCTGCGTCTCAGCGTGATTCCATACGGCGCGGATGACCCAATCGGCATGACCGCGCAGCGTGACGATTTCTTCGCCTGACTGCGCGTCGATCACATGCGCCAGCCCATCATAGCCCCACGTCAAATAGCGCGATTCGTCGCGGTTGACGCTCACGCCAAGCAGCGGCGCACTACTCACAGCGATGTCATAAATCACCGCTCCCGAAGGCAAATCCCAAACGGTGAGATGTCCATCTACGGTAGCGGCGATGACAGGATTGCCACCATCAAGTGATTGCATATCCCAAATAGCGCCATCGGTTCTTGGGTGGAACCCGGTAAAAACCTGTGTGTCATCGTCGATAACCCAATTGAGCACTCGACCATCCTCGCTGGCGGTACGCATACGTTTCCCTTCGTCATACCACTCTATCGCGGTGATCGGCCCTTCATGCCCTTCGAGTACCCACGTCGCCGTACCATCGTTTATATCCCATACACGCGCTGTGCCATCGTCGCTGCCGGACAGCAGCCAGCGATTATCAGGACGCCAAGCCAGCAGTCGCACCTGATCGCTATGTCCGCGCAGCGTATAAAGCGGCGTATCCGTACCCGCTTCCCATACGCGAATCGTGCCATCTGTATGAGCCGTCGCCAGCAGACTTTCATCGCTGTTCCATGCAGTCTCTAGAATGCCTGCATCGCTGGCGTAGATATGCTCAACCCCCTCGCCCACAATAACTCCGTTCTCGCGCACATCCCAGACCCGCGCCGAGCCATCCATGCCGCTCGTAAGGATGCGATTACCGTTATCGCTGAACACCGCGCTGGTCAGTGTCGCGCCATGCCCACGCATCGACACCACAAGTGCGCCGTTTGTATCCCATACCAGCGCCGTACCGTCTTGGCTGTAAGTCAGCAGCAGCGATTCATCTGCGTTCCACGCCGCGCCGACAACCGTATCACCATGCCCGACGAGGGACGTATGTTCACCGCTCGTGATGTTCCACAGCGCCAGCGCATCGGCCTCGCCATAGGCCAGCAACCGTGTTCCCTCGCTGCCCCAAAGGACGCCATCGACCACATTCGACAGTTCCAGCCGCTCCCGTTCCGTACCGTCGTTCGCGTCGGACAAAATCACCAGCCCGTCAAAGCCTGTCGTAACCAGCAGCGAACCATCAGGACTCCAGCCCGCCGACGTAACCGCCTCAGCGTGATCTGCCAGCGTGAGCAGCGCGTCACCTGTTGCAACATCCCATAAGATCGCTGTGGCGTCGTCGCTGGCGGTGATGATCTGCGCGTTATCCGAACGCCACGCCGCACCGTTGATTCGTTCCGCATGACCGGAGAAGCGCGCCAGCAGGTTGCCGTTTTCAGCGTCATATACCGCCGCCTGATTTTCGCTGTAGAACAGCAGCAGCGCCGCGTCAGGACTCCATGCCGCGCCGTTGAGCGGGCCGCCCGCGATATTGATGAGCATATCGCCCGCAATCAAGCCGCCGTTCGTTCCCCATACAAAGGCGCTTTCGCCGCTCCACACTGCACCGTTGGCCTCGACACTCGTTTCGACTCGCTGAACTTCCGCGCCCAGTTCATCATAGTCGAAAATGACCCCGTTCGCGTCCACCACACGCACGGCATCACCTGTCCACATGGCGCTGATCGGGCGCACGCTGGTTTCGAGTGTATATAGCAGCGCGCCGTTTTGACCGTCGAAAATACGAACATCCGCCGTATTCCACGCTAGTACACGGGTTTCGTCGGCGTTCCACAGCACGCCTAATACCGGCCTTTCGTTCGGCAAGTACAGCCGTTCGTTGGAACGCTGCACCGCTCGACTCAAGGCGAACTCAGCTTCGGGCACGTAAGGCCGATCTAGCGGCGTCACGGCGGCCAACGCCAGATTCAAACTGGCCATCGGGTCGAGTGAAAGCTGTTCGGATGCCAGCGAAGCCAGCATTTGCGACTCGCTCAGGCGGGCGGTGTCGCGCTCGGTGGTGATGCGCGCTTCGGATGTCAGCGACAGTTCAAGCTGTTGCTGACGGTTGCTGCTCTCCTGCTGAACCAGCAGCAAACCGCCGCCCATCGCGCCCAACAATCCGATGACCGCCGCCGTTATCAAGCCGATCAACGTGCGGCGCTGGCGTCGGCGCTGCGCCTGTGTGCGTTCAAGCAGCGTCGTCGCGCTCGATGAGAGGACAAGCTGCGTTCGCTGCGCGCTGACAATGTTGAATTCCTGCACGGTCAGCAGCGACCCGTAGCGCTCGAAATCGCTCACACGGCGGTTGAGCAGTTCTTGAGCGGCTTTGCGGGCGGCGGTTTGCGGGTCAAGTTCGATTTGCCGCGCCAGATA
>JACMMD010000341.1 GCA_014379235.1 Anaerolineae bacterium | reverse complement strand
GTTCGAGGAATAGCTCAGTCCAACGTGTAATGCAAACTGCCTATTAAATCCGACGCGCTGTCAACTCGCTTGGCACAGTCGAGCAGCAGATAGCGTCCATCGTCGCGGGGTCGAGCGTGAGTATAAGTCGCCAACCGTAGCTGCTGCTTGCCGACTTCCTCGTAACCATCATCGACCTTGATATGCCCGGCCACGATCACGCGCTGTTCATGGGGAGCAGCTTCCGACATTGCGCCGAGAAACTGACGCACGATGTACTCATAGGCAGGCAGCCCGATTTCGCGCTCGTTTTGTGTAAACAGCGCATCCCACAGCAGTTGAAAATCCGGCTGTTGATCGAGCAGCGTGATCCGCAGCAAGTCATTATAGCGCGGATCATCCGGTTCGGTGACACTTAAAAACGAAAAGGCACATTCCGCATAGGAACGTCCCATCATGCGCTCATAGCCCGTCCGCATCGCTTCAATATCGGACTGTGCAAGGCGCGCATCTACGTCTGCCAGCAGCGCCGCATGATCGAAGTTAAGCAGATTTTCAATTGTATAGGGGCCATCTGGACGAGTTTGCTCATGTTCGCTGCGATAGCTGCGATATTTGAGCGCCGCCAATTCCGCTTGTTCCGCCGTGACAACGACACGACAAGCACCTGCATGAGCCAGCATCACGCCGGCCCGCGTCCGTGCATAAAACGGCAGCCCCATCAAAAAGTCGATGACATCGCTGCGGCGATACGAAGACTCAGAGCGTTCGTCAAGCTGCACCAAAGCCGCCTCGAAGGTAGGCGTGAAAACCATGTCGCCTTTACTGAGTAACATGCCGTAGATGTGCGGCATTTCGTGGTTACCGAGCAGCATCACAACCGCTTCCGGCCCCAGTTCGGCGCGCAGGGTCATCAAGTCGAGCAGCATCCATAAGCTGAAATCACGATCTTGCGTGTTTTCAGGGTGGATAAGATCACCGCAGATCACAAGCCGATCAATTTTGCCTGCCGCGAACTGCGCCATAAATTGGTCACGGAGATGACGATAAACATCGCCCGCGCCATGTAAATCCGTGACGACCATCGCAACGCCGCCGTCAAAATCAACTGCTCGATTGGTCACACTGCGCTCATTTCTCGCCTTTACAGCAAAAGGGCGTGGTTGGCGCAGAAAGCACCAATACCCCGCCCCTGTATTATATTGAAACAAACTCGTAGCGTATCGACTCTAATAGCCCAATACGCCGACCACCGAACGCACTGCTGTGGCACTGACTTCCAGCATCGCCTTTTCTTCGTCGTTCAGTTCCATCTCGATGACGCGCTCCACGCCCTTCGAACCTAGCACCGCTGGAACGCCGACATACAGCCCGTCGTAACCATATTGACCGGTCAGATACACCGCCGACGGGATGACACGTTTCTGGTCTTTGATAATCGCCTCGACCATCTCGATTGTCCCGGCAGCAGGCGCATAGTAGCCGCTGTAACCGAGTATGTTGACGATCTCGCCGCCGCCCTTGCGTGTGCGCTGGATGATGGCTTGCAGCTTGTCCTCGCTCATCAGTTCGCGCACGGGAATACCCGCGACGGATGTATGACGCGGCAGAGGAACCATCTCGTCGCCATGTCCGCCAAGCACGATACCATGAATATCACGTACACTGACACCCAATTCCAGCGCAATGAACGTCTTATAACGCGCCGTGTCCAACGCACCCGCTTGACCGATCACGCGCTCACTCGGAAAACCGCTTTCGTTCAGCACGACGTGGCACATCGCGTCGAGCGGGTTTGAAACGACGATGATGATGGCGTTAGGCGAATATTTGGCCACTTGCCGCGTTACTTCGCCAACAATGTTCTGGTTCGTCTTCACAAGATCATCGCGGCTGGGGAACTGCCCCGTGACCGGATCTTTCTTGCGCGGCACACCCGCCGTAATAATCACCACGTCCGAGTCGGCAGTCGCTTCATAGCTGCCCGAACCGACGATGCTGATGTCGAAATTCATTACCGGGCCAGATTCCAATAGGTCAAGCGCCTTGCCCTTGGCCATACCTTCTACGATGTCTACCAATACGACATCCGCGAGTTCTTTCGAGGCGATCCAGTGGGCACAGGTCGCGCCGACATTGCCCGCGCCAACAACCGTAACTTTACTTCGTCCGAGCGCCATGCTAGTGTTCTTCTCCGTTGAGGCTAATTTGAATTAAAAGCCCCGCGATTATAGCACAGGGCCGCTCAAACTTAGACTTGGAATTGACCGTTACAGCTACAGCGAATCCCGATTTACCACGTCAGACAAATGCGGCGTCGCGGAAATTTCGAGCAAGTGCCAGCCGTCCTCACGACGCTCGATGGTGGTAATCGACGTGTTGCGAATATGCGTCGCCTGCACATCAGCGATGCGCGCTTCAAACAGTTTCAGCAGCAGCGCCCTGATCGTGCCACCATGCGTCACAATTGCAATCTCCTCGACATCAGCATCGCCATTCGTCGAGACACACATTTCCCACGCGGCATGTGCCCGCGCTATCAGCATGTTGCGCGATTCGCCTTTGGGAATCTCGTAGGTGTAGTATTCCGTGCGCCACGATTCCCACTCACGGGCATAGGTCGCCGTGATTTCGGCCAGTGTTAGTCCCTGAAAGATACCGAGATGGTGCTCGCGCCAGCGTTCGTCTTGATGCGCCGTTAGCCCCAAAGCCTCGCTGATGATGGTCGCGGTTTCCCATGCGCGGGGTAAATCGCTGGCATACACCGCCTTGATTGGTCGCCCGCGCAAATACTCCGCCAATGCCTGCGCTTGCTGGCGGCCTTTTTCGTTGAGCGCAGTCGGCTCGAAGCCCTGCCACTTGCCCTGCGCGTTCCAATCCGTCTCGCCATGACGGACGAGTAAGACCCGTTCGACTGCCATTCCGCCCCCTTACCTTGACGCATCTATGTTACGACGGCACAATTAGGCTAGTTTTATCAGTGCAGCCATAAAGGAGCAATAGGCAAGTGGCGATTAATCTCAACAATCAAAAGATGGTTACGCTCGGTCTGGCCTTCGCCGCCGGGTTGGGCTTGACCTTGTGCATCATCGCACTCGGTATCGGCGTGATCGATGGTGAGGCCAATACGAGCGCGATTGGGCTGTTGTTCGTGGCCGGTATTTTGTTGATGGTGCTTGGTATCATAGGCTGGTTTGCGGTGGTACAGCCTTACAAGAATTTTGACGACATCAATGTGGCGCAGTATCACGGTCACGAACACCACCATGACGACACCAACCCGGACGAGCCAACCGAAGCGCCCGACCCACAAAGTGCAAGTGATGTGGTTGATGTCGGCCATAAGGGCGACCCGCATGGATTTGGGAGCGCGCACTAGGGCGCAGGCCGCAGCGTGGCCAAACTTATTCCCGAACGCGCCCCGTTAGGCGATCCGTTTATTGGCGCAGTGCTGCAATTAGAAGGCGGTCAGCAGGCGCTTGCACAGACCGCAGATCGTGCTGGCGCGGACGTTATAGTCAGCGATGCGTTCATCGTGCGCTATGGAGTTCCCTATCTCGGCAAACCGCATCTGTCGATTGTGCCGGGGATGCTGGTGCTGGATTACGGCGACATCTTCACCGGCGAGGCGGCATGGGATTTTCTGTATAACCGCAGCAACCTATATCCTCGTGCCGAAGTCTTCGGTTATCGCAGCGATGGCCGCGATGACATGATTATCATCCGATCACTCGATCTAGCCCTGCCCGTTGAGGTCTTCGTTTACCCTGACGAAAAGGCCACCACTCCGAGCGCGCATCCGAAAGCGCTCATCGCCACATCTGAGGCGGGTTTACCGCCGCGATTATTGAAATATCTGCCCCGTTTTGAAACGGTTACACACTGGAAAGCGAGTTTACCATGAGCGACTTAGATACTATTTTCGAGGATGAGCTTCCAGTCGATCACCGCTCTGGCGTGGTATCTGTGGTTGGCCGTCCCAACGTCGGCAAGTCCACGCTCATCAACCGCATCTTGGGGCAAAAGATCGCCATTGTTTCGCCCAAGCCGCAGACCACACGCAAGCGTCAGCTTGGAATTTATACCGAAACACGCGGTCAAATCTTGTTCGCAGATACGCCCGGCCTACATGCGCCGCAGCACAAGCTCGGTGAATACATGGTCAGTGTGGCCGAAAGCGCACTCCGCGACCCCGACGTGATTCTGTGGGTATTGGACATTTCCATGCCGCCGGAGACCTCTGATTTACACATCGCGGAAACCCTCAAGCGTGTACGGGATTACACGCCGATTGTATTAGCACTCAACAAAGCTGATTTGCTCTCCGAAGGCAACCGCGAAGCGCGTCTTACCAATTACAAAGCGCTCGTCACACACGAACATGCGCTGCTGGTCAGCGCGCAAACTGGCAGCGGTGTCGAAACGCTGGTTCAAACGCTGCTCGATATGCTGCCCGAAGGGCCACTCTACTATCCCGCCGATCAAATCAGCGAGGTTAACTTACGCTTCATGGCCTCGGAGACCATCCGCGAGAAGATCATCATGCACACCGAACAAGAGATCCCCTATTCGGTGGCCGTCGAAATCGAGAGCTTTCAGGAAAATCAGGGGGATAATGCCGACACGACCTTTATCACCGCAACGATCTACGTGGAGCGCGAGTCGCAAAAAGGTATCCTCATCGGCAAAGGCGGCAGCATGATTAAGCAGATCGGCACGGAAGCGCGAGAAGAACTGACCCACACACTTGGCACGAAAGTTTATCTCGATACCCGCGTCAAAGTGTTGAAGAACTGGCGCAGCGACGAAAAGTTCATGCGCCGCTTGGGTTATCGCCTATCAGAGGAGTAGAGGCGTTCAAGTCCCTCCCTGCTTGCGGGGAGGGATTTAGGGAGGGGTTAATACGCTGCTAAATCCAGCGCCGCACCGACTGTTTATAGCGGCGATATTCGTCGCCAAACTTGCGCTCTAAGTAACGTTCCTCGCGCATGATGATGCCGTAATTCACGACCAGCAGCACCGGAATGAGCAAGAGCAGCACCCACACGCCGTCAACCATAATGCCGATTCCAGTCTGGAACAGTGCCATCGCCAGATAAATCGGGTTGCGCGTGAAGCGATAGGGGCCGCTGGTGACAATCGCGGTACTAGGCCGATTGGGTTCGAGGTGTGTGCCCGCACGGATAAATTGCTGCGCTGCGCTTAAGCCAAGAATGACGCTGGCGATCAACGGCACGAGCGCCACGGGAACTTGCAGCGCGTCGGGTATCAGGCGCAGCGGAAGCAACCAGTGCAGCAGCAGCCCTAACACAGTCCCCGCCAGAAAGATCAACGGCGGGGGCGCAATCACACCGGGATTATCGCGGTTATTTGTGGTCTCGCTCATCGGCTTCTCTTAACCCACTTTTCATTCGTCATGGCTCTGTTGTCATTACACATTCTGCGACAGATACGCCCGTCCCGCCTCGACATCTTTGCCGATCTGCGCGATCAACTCTTGGATGCCGTTGAACTTCTGTTCAGCGCGCAAGCGAGTCTCGAATGACAACCGAACCTTTTGCCCGTAAATGTCGCGGTCAAAATCGAGCAGGTAAGCTTCAACGGTGACACCCTCGCCTTCAAACGTAGGGCGAACGCCAACGTTGGTCATGGCCATAAATCGCTCATCACCAATCGTAGCCCAGCCTGCATAGACGCCGTTCGCGGGGATAACCTGTTTCGGCCACACAGCGGTATTCGCCGTTGGAAAGCCGATGGTGCGTCCGCGCTCTTGCCCGTGTATGACTTCGCCCTCGACTTCGTAAGCTCGCCCAAGCCAATCGCGTACCTGACCGACATCGCCGTTGAGCAGGGCATCTCGTATCGCCGTGCTGCTGATGGTCGCGCCTTCGGCCACGATCAAGTCGATCACGTTTAGCGAGAAGCCCTTCTCTTCACCCTGAGCGCGCAAATAATCGACGTTGCCCTCACGCTTATAACCCATCGCAAAATCTGAGCCAACCCACAGCGCGTCGATCTTGAGATGCTCCACTAACTGATCAACAAAATCCGCTGCCCGAAGCTGGCGCACCACATCGTCGAACGGATGCGTAACCACGAAATCGACGCCTAGTTTGGCCATTTCGTCGGCCCGCTGCTCCGGTGTCATCAAGTAGTAGCGACCTTGCAAACCCCGCAGCACAACGTCTGGATGCGGGAAAAAGGTCAGCACTACCGCGAGACGATTGTTGGCATGAGCATCCGCAACCAACCGCCGAATCAAATGTTGATGCCCGATATGCACACCGTCGAAAACGCCAATCGTGACCAGCGAGGGCTGTTCCAAATGCGCTTCCGCCAGATGATAAATATGTTTCATATTCGTCTCGTTCCGGGTTGTCCAACGCGCCGCAAGTAGAGATCATAGTCTAGCGTACATTTTGAGCCGCGTTAAGGCGAGGAATTCACTCGGTTAAAAATACTTTGTGCGGCTGCCAGATGCCAGCTTCGGCGCGCAGCACCGCCAACAAACTGCCATCGGCTTCTAAGGCCCACGCCAACGTATCATCTGTCATATCTGCGCCGGAGATCGTGCGTCCGTGCCGGATATGGTCAGCGTCGATTTCGTTGAGGGAGACTGTCGGCCAGTCTCGCAGCGCGTCTTGTGGGCGAACCAGATGCGCTCGCCACCAGCCGCCTTCAGCCGCCGTTAGTTCATCGAGCGAAACCGCATTCTCCAATGTGAAGAAGCCGCTGGCTGTTCGTACCAAGCCTGCTAAATGCGCGCCAACGCCCAATATAGCGCCGATATCATAAGCGAGGCTGCGAATGTACGTTCCAGCGCTGCACGTCACGTCCAGCGTGAATTCCGGCGATGCCCATTCGCTGACTTCCAGCGCAACAATAGAAACGGCGCGGGGAGCGCGTTCAACCGTTTCACCCGCCCGCGCCAATTTATACAATTTTCGCCCGCCCTGCTTAATGGCGCTGTACATCGGCGGCACCTGAGCGATGTCACCCAAGAAAGGGATTACCGCCCGTTCAACATCTTCGAAGGTGATGTGGCTGGCGTCTGTCTCGGATAGAATTTCGCCGTCTGCGTCGTACGTGTCCGTCGTGGCGCCGAGCCGAACCCGTGCGCGGTAGCGTTTGGTAGACTGCATGACGTACTCGCTCAAGCGCGTGGCTGTACCCAAACAGACGATCAAAACGCCTGTCGCCATCGGGTCGAGCGTTCCAGCATGACCAACCTTTTTCACGCGCAGTCCGCGCCGAACACGCGCCACTACATCATGACTGGTCATACCAGCGGGTTTGTCGATATTGAGCAACCCGTTCGGCGCAGCCAATTCAGACAATCGTCAGCGTCCCCTGTTTGACGGCCTCTTCCAATAGAGGTCGCACCCGTGCTTTAGCCTCATCGAGGGGGCCGTCAATAGTCGCGCCGGATGCCTGTTTATGGCCGCCGCCGCCGAGTGCAAACGCCACACTGCCAACGTCAAAGCCCGGCTTGCAGCGGATGCTCAACTCAACTTTATTTCCCGGCTGCTCTTTGTAGACGATGGCCACCAGCGCCTCGTTCACGCCGCTGAGTAGGCTCACTAACCCGTAGTCCGTCGCTTCAACAGCGCCAACTTCTTGCAAATCCGCCTGCGTGATCGTCGCTTCGATGACACCATTAGCCATATCCACCGTCGCAAGCCCGCGCTTCCACAGTTGAATCGTGCGGTACGAAGTGTTATCCAGCGCCTTTTCGACAACTTCGGTTAACGATGCGCCAGCTTCTATCAAACGCTGCGCGATCTCCAGCGTCCGCGATTTCACGTTGCTGGTACGCAAACCTCGCGTATCCGTTATCAGGCCCGTCAGCAGGGCCACAGCCGTCGGCTGCGCGAGCGACTGCCCCATGTGCAGCATCCAATCGTACACAATCTCCGTCGAGGAAACCGCATCCGGCACGACAATGAATAGGTCGCCGAACATGGTGTTGGTCGGATGATGATCGAGGTTGATGACTTTGGGGCAGCGCTTACGACCATAGACTCCGGCGATACCTGTACGCGCTTCGTCGCTGGCATCCACTGAAATCATCAAGTCCCATTTGCCGCCTTTGAGCTTGGAGATAACACCTTCCGTGCCGGGAACATAGCGCAAATGCTCAGGCACACCATCATCGACTGCGGGCGTGACGAGCTTGCCACGTTCACGCAGAATGTGTGTCAGCGCCATCAGCGAGCCGATAGCATCGCCATCAGGCTTGACATGCGTGACAATCAGAATAGTCGCAGCCGCGTCAACGGCCTGTGTCGCTTCAATCCACTGCGGTGTGGTCAGGGTCATGAGTCGCTTCCGGCGTATCGGTATCCGGCGGAATATCAAGATGAGAGAGAATCTGGCTCAGGCGTTCGCCACGTTCGAGGGTGCGATCCCAATGAAAGTTCAGATTAGGCACGTTACGCAGCCGCACACGCTTACCCACTTCGCGCCGCAAAAAGCCCTTCGCGCGGCCCAAACCGGCCAGCACTTCTTTTTCGCGGCTCTCATCTCCGAGCGCGTTCACATAAATATCGGCAAACATCAATTCGGGGTCGAGCTTCACTTCGGTCACAGTGATGTTATGCAAACTGGGGTCAGATACTTCGCGCAGCAGCAGTTCGCTTAAGATAATACGAATCCGGTCAGCCATGCGATCTTGCTTGATCGACATCGTTCACTCCTTCATACTTCAAACAACTCAACAGTCATTGACAGCGACAACGTGCCGCCGTCAGCATCGCCCTCAGACGATGCTGACACCGCGACCCGCATCGTAAAGCCGCGCTAAACCACCTTTTCGGTGATGAAGAACTCTACGATGTCGCCTTCCTGAAAGTCATTGAAGTTGTTGAGTCCGATACCGCACTCGAAGCCCGTGCGAACTTCACGCACATCTTCATTGTAGCGCTTGAGCGAGCTAACGCTGGTATCTTCAATCAATACCTGCGCTCCACGCTTCACGCGGGCGCGGGCATTACGGCGCGCTTCGCCATCACGGATGAACGAACCGGCAATCGTGCCCGTGCGCGGGATGCGGAACACCTGCCGCACTTCGGCGGTGCCGATGGTCTTGGTCTGGTACGTCGGCTCAAGCAAACCGTTGAGCGCCAGTTCCATGTCTTCCAGCAGCTTGTAGATGATCTGATATTGGCGGATTTCGACGCCTTGCGAATCCGCTTGACGCCGCGCCGCATTATCAATATCGACGTGGAAGCCGATTACGATAGCGTTAGAGGCGCTGCCTAACATCACATCGTTCTCGCTAATGTTGCCGATGTCCGACGATAGAATGCGAATATGGATTTCGCTTTCTTCGTTCAAACGCAGCAGCGAGTCCACAATCGGTTGCAGCGAACCCTGCACATCTGCACGAACGATCAAGTTCAGTTCTTTGGTTTCGCCAGCGGCGTACTGCGCGAACACATCTTCCAGTACCAGCGAACGCGCGGCAGCAGGGCCGGCGGCTGATGCTTCTTTGCGCTCGTCCATCATGACGCGGGCGACCTTATCGTTCTTGACCTTCTCGAAACTGTCTCCGGGAAGCGGCGCGCCCGTCAAGCCCAGTACGGACACGGGCGTTGATGGGCCAGCTTCCTGCACACGCTCTTGGCGTTCATTGAACATCGCCTTGATGCGTCCATAAGACTGCCCCGCGACGATGGTATCGCCGTTGTGAAGCGTACCATTCAACACGACTAGCGTGGCCATCGTGCCACGGCTGGGGTCAACTTCAGATTCCAGTACCACGCCCGCCGGATCTGCCGCCGGATTGGCGACGATATTGGCATCGTCGGCCACCAGCAGGATAGCTTCCAGCAGGTCTTCGATACCTGTGCCTTCCGTCGCAGAGACAGGCACAACCAGCGTATCGCCGTCCCATTCGTCGGGCACAAGTCCGACTTCGGAAAGCTCCTGCTTGACCACTTCGACGTTGGCATTGCGCTTGTCGATCTTGGTGACAGCCACCACAATCGGCACATTGGCCGCACGGGCATGGTCGAGCGCTTCGCGGGTCGTCGGCATCACGCCGTCGTCTGCTGCGACAACCAACACGGCGATGTCCGCACCTTGTGCTCCACGAGCGCGCATAGCGGTGAACGCCTCATGGCCGGGGGTGTCGAGAAAAGTGATCTGACGCCCGTTATGCTCGACACGATACGCGCCGATATGCTGCGTAATACCGCCGGATTCACCTGCCGCGACCCGAGTCTTGCGGATGGTATCCAACAGCGTCGTCTTGCCATGATCGACGTGACCGAGAATAGTCACAATTGGGGGGCGGGGAACGAGGTTCTCCGGCTTTTCAGCGGTGTACATACGCCGCCACGTTTGCGCGTCCGCCGCTTTTTCACGTTCGGCTTGCGCTTCGAGGGCACTAGAGGACTGCGCCTCAAAGCCCAACTCTTCAATCACGATAGCAGCGGTATCAAAATCAATCTGCTGATTGATCGATGCCATGATGCCGTTACCGATGAGGCGCTTCATGACCTCAATCGGGCTGGCTTCGATCAATTCGGCCAGCTCTCGCACCGTTAAGAAATCCGGTACTTGTACGATTTGCTTTTCCTGAGCCATCTCTACCTCCATAACAACAGGGAGCGATGGGCAGAAAAAGACGTTACGTCATCACTAGCCCACCGCTATCAATACACATTTGGCGTTAGCGCATTCCAAAGGGGTCAGCAAATCAATGCCAACCTCACGAATGGCGGCCCTCAAGAGGCCAACGCGCCATGCTAGAACGTCACACATCGCTGCGCGCAGCGCGATACAGCGCCGACAGATTCGCCATTTCATCTGAGGCGCGGGAAAAACGGGTTGCCACGATTGCCTTTGCCCACCTATCTCCAACACGCAGGGCCGCTAATTTCGACCCCGCCCAGAACTCATTTCGGCTCTTGTTGCAGCCGCGAATTTCGCAAATCTTCTCGTGTTTCAGGAGACAATCGCGCTCGTAGTGCCTTTTCCAGAACATCGCTTTTTAGAGCGCGCTCCCAACAGCTTTCACGGTCACAGATATAAGCGCCGCGTCCGCTCATTTTGCCACCGATGTCGATGACAACGCCGCCTTCCGGTGTCCGTACCAGCCGCGTGAGTGAACGTTTAGCGTCCTTATCCCGACAGATCACGCACATGCGCTGTGGAACATGCTTAAGGCCACTATTGCCTGCCATGCCATATCCTTTGCGCTTGCACTCAGCCGACGACTACATGAAGTCGTTCCACTCTTCGTCGCCTTGACGGCTGCCCTTACGCCGCCTCTTGGCGACGGTTGCACCCGTTTCCTCATCAAACACCAACTGACGCCGCTTTTGGCGTTCTTTCTTCTGCTTGTCTTGGCGATCTTTTGGCGCTTCACCGGGCTTGGGAACTTCCGCGCCCTCTTCGTCTTCGAAGACTTCGGCTTCCGGCTCGGCAGCGATAACCGCAACACGCTCTTTCTTCTTCGTAGCAGCCGTCGCTGGGTCACGGTCAGCTTCGACACCTGTTGCGGCGCGCATCGTCGCTTCGCTCATGACAGGCTGATCGCCAAAGGCATCCCGCACGGTTTCCGATTCAAAGTTATCATCACCGTCGAGTTCTTCTGGCTCCAGCGCGTTGACATCAATGTCGGGTTCCGCCACAGCCGCTTCAACTTCGGCGACAGGCGCGGCGGCCACGGCGTTGAGGTCGGGAATGACCACTTTATCGAGCGCAGCCTGAACCTTGAGCAGCGCATCCTTCGGCAGTTCTGCCAATAGGGTACGCAGACGGGTTTCGTCCATCAAGAAGCGCAGCATGATCTCGCCGACGTTTTCCATCGGGCGCAGCGCTTCGGTGAATTCGTCCGGCAAGCCGAGCGCATCCACTGGCAGCGTGAAAGCTCCCTGCGGCAGCGTCGCCTTGATTGCATTGATCTCGTTGATACGGCGTTGGCGCGCCGCGTGACGCTGCCCTTGCAAGCGTTCTTCGGCCTGCTTGGCGAAACGTCCTAGCAGAGAATATTCCTCTGGCATGATCGTGCGGCTCGCCAGCTTCTTCTCCATCACGCGCATCGCGTCGGCCACCAATTCGGCCTGCGATGTGGTGAGATCAGACAGCGGCGGGCGATGGATGTTATCCAGCGCGTACTGTACAGCTTCGGTCACGCTCTTGATGTCGATGCGCCAGCCGGTTAGCTTCGCGGCTAACCGTGCGTTTTGACCTTCGCGGCCAATCGCCAGCGAAAGCTGGTCATCAGGGACAATGACCACAGCCGTGCGACCTGTATCAGGATCATCTTCCAGATAAACACCAAGCACACGAGCGGGGCTAAGTGCCTTTTCGATGAACACCTGCGCGTCGGGATTCCACTCGATAACATCGATTTTCTCTTCGTGGAGTTCCTTGACGATGTTCTGGATACGCATACCGCGCATCCCGACGCAAGCGCCAACGGGGTCAACGCCGTCTTGCAGCGCCGCCACCGCTACCTTCGAACGGTAGCCGGCCTCGCGTGCGATGCTCTTGATCTCAACCTGCCCGTTATAAATTTCCGGGACTTCATATTCCAGCAGGCGGCGCAGCATGTTGCGATGTCCACGACTAACGACGATCTGCGGGCCGCGATTGCTCTTTTTCACTTCCACCACGTAAGTACGCAGTTTTTCATGAGCGCGATATCGTTCGCCGGGGATCATGTGAGCACGTGGCAAAATCGCTTCCGCACGGCCTAGGCTGAGCGTAACCATGTGCGGGCTAACACTCTGTACCGTCCCCGTTACCAGATCGCCCTCGCGCTCGATGAATTCATCGAACAGTGCGTTACGCTCGGCTTCGCGGATTTTCTGCAAAATTACTTGCTTGGCCGTTTGCGCGGCGATGCGCCCAAACTTCTTAGTTGTGCCTTCGACCTGCACCATGACCATATCGCCCAATTGGGCTTCCGGCTCATAATAGCGGGCTTTTTCAAGTTCGACTTCGGTGAACAGGTTCTCCACCGACTCGACTACTTCTTTTTCGACAAAAATACGGGCGCGGCCCGTACCGGGGTCAATCGTCGCCTCGACGCGCTGCGCCGCACTGGCATTGGCGTCACGCCGATAAGCAGAGACGAGAGCCGTCTCTAGCGCTTCCAGAACCACTTCACGCGGCAAAGCGCGCATTTCGGTTATTTCGTTGAAAGCGACTTCAAACTCGTTTCTCATTGTCCTTGTCTAGAACTCCTGTTTAATCAAAAATTGAGGGAAGCATAACCGGATGTGGAACAATCCCGGTCTGAGTATTCAAAATGAGGGCGATACCCGTAGTTATGAAAAAAGTGGGGAATACCCACTTTCATAAGACCGAGAAGAAAATGTCTTGGCGCGGCTTTACGGCTGAACGTCA
The DNA here is from genome assembly GCA_014379235.1 of Anaerolineae bacterium. Lineage (GTDB taxonomy): Bacteria > Chloroflexota > Anaerolineae > Aggregatilineales > Phototrophicaceae > JACMMD01. Next base: position 332 of record JACMMD010000341.1, on the reverse strand, counting down.
AGATGCACACCACGTAAGGCATAATGAACACCTTACACTGTGGTTAGATTCTAGCATGGGGGTTAGGTCGTGTCAAGCCGAAGCAAAGCAAGAAAACAGGGACGTAAGTTCACAATCGAGGCTTACGTCCCTATTTCTATTACACATCTAATTCGATGCTAACAAAGTACACCGCGAACGACACTCACAGCAACCGACGTTCGCCGCTATCCTTGCGCTTCGAGCGTCTCCTCGGCGGGCAGCGGGATACTCTCGATCAGGTTGTCGCCTTCAGCGCCAACTTCGGCGGTAGTCTCCGGCGCTTCAAGATCAGCACCCATCTGCGCCTGATC
>JACMMD010000340.1 GCA_014379235.1 Anaerolineae bacterium | reverse complement strand
GCACGGAATATGATTTAACACTGCGTGTGGACACGCCCGACGGCAGCGCCAGCGCTACCGGATCATTGCGAACGCCTATCCCTGTGCCGATCATCCGCTTTGGCGACATACCCGGCGAACCCATCGACGTGCCAACGGATATTGAAGTCACTATATTGGCCGATGACGAATTGGTTTCGACCAGTACATCTATCGCGGGGGCGGCGCTGTCCGGCGGTGGTAGTGTCAGCGCTGGCGGTGCGGTTGAAGAAGAAGAACCCGAAGAAGTTGTGATTGAGACTTTTGCGATCACGATTGACCCGGTGCAGTACCCACCCGGCCCCTACACGCTAACTATCGGCGCGACGGATGCGGACGGTGACACAGGCACGGGAGCGGTAGAGTTTGAAATCGGCGCTGTTCCGTCCACTGTCGAGATTGTGCCCGATTTAACTGATCTCGGCGCGATTGCCGAGCCGCAAACGCTGACGCTGGCTATCACAGGACAAACGCCGCCCACGTCGGCCAGTTTCCAGATCGACGATCAACCCGCTCTGGTGGTCGAAACGCAGCCGTTCCTATTCGAATTCGACCCGTTCCAACTCGCTCCCGGCGAACATACACTGACTGTCGAGGTCGTCAACGAAGGCGGCGCAGCAGCGACGGTTGAGCAGCCCTTCGACATTGCGCCTGTGCCGCCAGTTGTCACTGTGCGCGGCCTTGAGGATGGGCAGTCGATTGCCGAACCCGTACAAATCTCGGTGGATGCGCTGGGCCAGACGCCGATTCAAAACATCGCCGTAGAGATCAATAACGTTGAACAGCTCAACGCACCGCAGTCCAACGCCAACGCTTCAACCGCGTTCACGCTCAATCCGATAGACTTACGTCCCGGCGCGACCACGCTCACGGTGAATGTCACCGATGCCAGCGGCGAAACGACGAGCGTCAGCCGCAGTTTCCTTGTCAGCGCGCTGCCGCCCGTGCTGGACATCGAAGGCTTAACGCTCGGTCAGACGTTGGATGAGAACACGACTATCAGCGTCGAACCCACCAGCCAAACAGCAATCTCGCTGGTGACGTACAGCGTTGATGGCGTCGAAGTCATCCGATTGACACGCCGCCCGTTCTCGCTGCCGTTAGATATTCTCGATCTCGGGCCGGGCACGCATATCGTGACTGTGACCGTCCTCACCAATAATGGCCAAACGACGACTGAAGACATCGCCTTCACGATTGCCGAAGGCCCCTCGCTGACGGCAACCGCTCTCGCGCCGACGGCGACTCCCAACTTGACCGAAACGCAGGTCGCGCTCAACTTTGCGGCAACGGCCACCCAAGATACGATAAACATGGTGGCCACAGCCACGCAAGGCGCGGTTTCAACAGCGAACGCGGTTTCGACGGTGAACGCTGAATCGACTGCCATCCTACAGTCTACATTCGACGCGGCGGCTACTGCGTCGGAAGTGTTCATCGCCACGTTGGATGCACAATCCACCGCCGACGCTCAGGCTGCATCACTGGCGACACAGCAGCGTGAGGGAACGCAGACCTTTGTTGAAGCGCAGCAAGCGACGCTCGAAATCGAGGCGACGGTTCAGAGCGAGGCGCAGAACGCAACTGCTCAAGCCGACGCGAATGTGCGCTCGACGCATTCCGCCGATCTGCGGGCCACGACTGCCGCAGGCGCGGCCACGGTTGCCGCTGCCGCCACCAGTCAGGAACTTGCGCGGCAGCAGGCGACGGACATCGCCGCCACTGCTGACAGTGCTACCGCTCTGGCACAGCAGCAGGCGACAAACGCAGCGGCTACGGCTCAACAAGAACAGTCCGATGCGGCGACGGCAGTATCTCAAATGGAAACATTACAGGCAGAGAATGTAACTGCTAGTTTTGTGGAAACTCAGGTGGCGGAACTGGCTAATGCCTCAACGCTGCAAGCACAAGAGGCTGCTAACGCCAACGCCAGCGCGACGGCCCAGCGTGAAGCTACGGCGAATTTCGTGCAAGGGCAGGCGGCCACTCTGGCCAGCGGCGCGACAGCCCAAGCGCTAGAAGCCAGCGCGACGGTAGAGGCGCAGGCGACCCGTACCGCGCAGTCGCAGAGCGCTCAGCGAACCGCACAGGCGCAAACGACAGCCACCGAGAGCGCGCATCTGGTCGAAACCATTATCGCGCAGGCGGCGATGGATGCTCAAGCGACCTCAGATCGTCAGGCGACCATCGACGTGCAGGCGACGGCTACCCGTGATGCGCTGATCGCGCAGTCCATCGCACAGGCAGCATCCGCCACCGCCAACGTCGTGGCGACGCAGAATGCCCAATCAACCCTCGATGCTCAAGCGACTCAGGGTTCACAGTCAACACTCGAAGCGGCGGCCACGACTGCGGCGGAGTCTCGCGCCAGCGCCACCGCCGTCGCTCAATCAACGGTCAACGCTGACAACACACAAGCCGCTGAGGAAGCCGCCGCAGTTCAGCAAGCAACGGCTACCGCGTTAGCCAACGCACAGGCCGCGACAGCTACCACCAACGCTGAAGGCACGGACGCGGCTGCGGCCACGTCAACGGCTGATGCTGAAGGTACGGATGCGGCTGCGGCGACATCAACTGCTGACGCCGAAGGTACGGATGCTGCGGACTCAACGGCTACAGCCGGTGCCGAAGGCACAACGGCGGCGGGTCTGGCTGCCACTGAGGAAGCGACACAAGAAGTTACCGAAGAAGCGACGGAACAAGCCACAGAAGAAGCCGCTGAAACCGACGAAGCGACAGTGGTCGCGCAGGCTTTAACGCAAGAAGCCAGCGACGAAACGCCGACCATCGAGCGCACTCAAGTTGATACACCCACGCCGATCACCACGCTGATTCCGGCGCAGTCCGAGTCTACGTCGTCCAGCAGCGACATCATGCCCATCCTGATCGTCATCGTCGTAGGCGTGATTATCTTGCTGGTGATCTTCCTCGTGCTGCGCGGTGGCCGCCAGCGCCGCCTCTAAGTCATATCCGTAGGGGCGCTTTGCGAAGCGCCCCTACCAATCACGCAACCATTCGCGCCATTGAACGTAATAGTTTACGATAGATACGATTCGATGGCGCTGCAACGCGCTCTAAATTAAATCAAAGGGGGATTAACCCAACATGCGCGGCTTTTTTGTCCGGTTAGTGATAAACGCGGTTGCTATCTTTCTGACCGTTCGTGTTCTGGATGCCCTGACCCTTTCTGGTGTCAGCATTGAAGGTGGAGATACGAACATCGGCACGCTGCTGGTGATCTCGCTGGTCATCAGTATTCTGAACGCACTGCTCAAACCGCTTCTCAAACTCCTCAGTTGCGCGTTTATTCTATTGACGTTTGGCTTGTTCATTGTGGTCGTCAACGCTGTCATCCTCTGGTTGACGGCCCAGTTTACAGCGCTGAATTTCGAGAACTTCTGGTGGGCGATATTGGCCGGCATCGTGATGGGCATCATAGCGACCATTATGGAATGGGTGCTGGATCGCGTCGGCTGGGACGAAAATTAGGTTGATTGTAATCAGATAGTTCAACGTAAGGGCAAGGCATGCCTTGCCCCTACATATCCCCTAACACCCCAACACTTTACACAGCTTACTCGTGTCTACGTTGCCGCCGCTCACAATGACGGCGGTGGGCTTATCGTTCGACTGAACGACGCCGCTTTGCAGCGCGGCCACGCCGACGACTCCGCCGCCTTCGGCAATCCAGCCATGCTCGGTCATCATCCAGCGCATCGCGTCACGGATGGCTTCTTCGGAGACCAATACCACGCTGTCCACCAACTGGCGCACGATGTCCAGCGTGATCGAGCCGTGTTCGATGCCGCCGGAGAGTGCGTCTGCCAGCGTGTTGTAGTCTTCGGGGAGATGGGTGTTATACATGGCGTTGAACATTCCCGGCGCGGATGCCGCGCATACGCCAATTACCTCTATTTTTGGACGCAGCGATTTCAGCGCCAGCGCTACGCCGGAGATCAAGCCGCCGCCGCTCGTTGCCACGATGACACGCTCGATGTTCGGCAGTTCGTCCAGTAGTTCTAGCCCGATTGTACCCGCGCCTGCGATCACATTGGCGTCGTTGTAGGGCGAGATGTACGTTTGGCGTTCGTCGCGTTCGACACGGCGGCCTTCGAGTTCGGCTTCGTCGGGGGTGTCGCCAAAGATGACAGCCTGCGCGCCAAGCCGTTTGACGTTGGCGATTTTGCGCTGCGCGGTGTGCTTCGACATGTAGATGCGCGCCTCGACGTCGAGCAGTTTGGCAGCATAGGCTATGCCCTGCGCGTGATTTCCCGACGATGCAGCAACGATTCCGACGGCGCGTTCAGCGTCGGATAGGGCAAGCATCGCGTTGAGCGCGCCGCGCACCTTGAACGAGTGGGTGCGGTTGGCGTTCTCCAGCTTGAGGTAAATCGACGGGCCGAGGCCGGGCGCTTCTTCGAGCGGGGTCGGTTGCAGATAGCGAGACAGGCGGTAACGGGCCAGCGCGATGTCGCTGAGTTGAACCATAGCGTTGTTTCCTATTTCCTTTGAAATTATTTTATGAATACGAACTTGTCTCGCCTACTGCCCAATCCGGTTCCATACCACCTTCCCGCGTGATGCAGGTCAACTCGGTTCCGTCGGGACGCATGATGTAAATATTTGTGCCGGTTACTCCAGAGGTATTGCCCCTACGTGCAAAAGCAATGAATTCGCCGTCGGGACTCCAAGTAGGGGCAAAATCACCCGCAAATGCTCCATATGGATTCTGCGTAATTTGATGCTGATTTGTTCCATCAGCATTCATGATATAAACTCCCCACGTATCCACCCGGCTGCTGGTGAAGGCTATTTGACTTCCATCAGGACTCCATGCCGGAGAATAAGTTTGACCGTCCGCATCCGTAAGCTGTTGCAACTCACACGAGGTGTTTTCTGATTCAGCGCAACTCGAATCGGTCACGAAAATTTCTGTTAGCCCATTTTGATCTGGCATCGCAAAAGCAAGTTGACGCCCATCAGGACTCCATGCCGGATGATAAGGGCTTCCGCCAAGTTCGGAAAACTGTGGGATGGGAAGGCGGTGCTGTTCGCCTGTATTTACATTGACAGTATAGATACCTCCTCCCGTCCCTAAAAATGAATACGCTAAAGATGTTCCATCGGGATGCCATGAAGGATCCCACGACCAATCTTCGCGTCGGAAAATTTCGGTGATTTGTCCGGTTGCTGGCTCTAAGGCATAAATATTGCTGCGTCCGAAGGCGATGAGTTCACCGTTGGGACTCCAATCAGGGTCAATCATGAGCCGAACGCCATCAAAGCGTTGTTCCTGTCGAGTGGCAAAATCTAGCACATAGAGGGTTGCAGATCGGCTGTAGACCAATCGACCTTGATACGGGTATTGCGTCGATTGGTCATCAATGAGACAGCTTTCAAAGTTTGCTATCGAGGGCAAGTACCCGATCAGCATCACTAAGAGATACACAGCCCCTATGAATAAAGATTGTCTAAAAGATGGTGTCCATTTCATAGCGATTGCCCCTAGAGAATAAGACCAACCTCAGTATAGCGCCTGTTGCCGACAATCCATCGTGGCGAGTACACTACATTTCAAGATTGTAAACACAGCGAGGAAACTTATTATGGCGGCGGACGCGAAATTTGTAGAAGTGGTCAATCCTTACGATGGCAGCGTGGTCGAGCGTGTGCCGGAAGCGGATGAGGCGGCGGTTCAAGCGGCAATCGGCGCGGCGGAAGCCATGCGCGGCACGATGGCCAGCATGACGGCCAACCGTCGCGGCGCGATTCTCAACCAGACCTCACGTCTGCTCGAAGAACAAACCAACGACATCGCACAGTTGATGGCCAAAGAGAGCGGCAAACCGATGCGCTATGCCAAAGGCGAAGTCGGGCGCGCTGTCGAGACGTTCATGTTCGCGGCTGACGAAGCGCGGCGTATGCACGGCGAGACTATTCCATTGGAT
>JACMMD010000339.1 GCA_014379235.1 Anaerolineae bacterium | reverse complement strand
GACGAGGCGTGGCTGTCGGTGGGGGCAGGTATTCATACCGGAGAGGCTTTCGTCGGCGCGGTGGGCACAGGCGGCGTATCACAGTTTACGGTACTCGGTGACACGCCGAACACAACGGCGCGGCTGGCATCCAAAGCGGCGGGCGGTGAAATCCTCGTCAGCGAGACGTCGGCGCAGCAGGCCGACATCGACGTTTCCGCGCTCGAACATCGCCTGTTGGAACTCAAAGGCCGCGCTGAACCATTAGGCGTGTACGTCCTACACGTCGATACGCCGCTGCATCATGGAACACAAAGCACAGTCGGTTCGTCTGTTGGTTAACTAGAAGATCAGCAAAAGGATTGTGTGATGGCTCGTTACCGTTGGTCAATTTTTAGTTGTCTCGCTTTACTAACACTGGTGATTGTACCGGGAGTTCTCGCTTGCGGCGGGCTGTTCTGCCAGAATGTGCCCGTTGACCAGCAGGCGGAGCGCATCATTTTTACGATCAACGACGACAGCACGATTACGGCTTACGTGCAGATCAACTATGTAGGTTCAGCGCCGGATTTTTCGTGGGTTGTGCCTGTGCCGAGCGTCCCGGTAGTCGATGTCGCGGAGATTGCGACCTTCGATGAACTCAGCAACCTGACCGCGCCCGTGTTCTTTACGCCGCTCATGCCGGCCTGCGCGCCCATTCCAGTCCCGATGATGGCCGCTGCTGAATCCGACAGCGCGGCTGGTGGTTCGGTACAGGTATTAGCGTCGGGAACGGCTGGCCCGTATGCCTATGATGTCGTCACCAGCCCTGACCCCAACGAGTTAATCCTGTGGCTGCGCGATAACGGCTACCGCATCACCGAGCAAATGGAGCCGCTGGTGCGCGTTTACACCGACGAAGGCTTGATCTTCTTAGCGATGAAGCTCCAGCCTGAACAGGGCGTACAGGACATTCAGCCCATCGTCATGACTTACGAATCGACGCATCCGATGATCCCGATCCGGCTGACGGCAGTGGCGGCCACCCCCAACATGAGCATTCTGACGTGGATTTTCGGCGACGGTCAGGCTGTGCCGGAGAACTTCGCGCATCCGACGATTCGTGACGAGGACATTCGCGGCACTTTCAGCAGCTTCGACGGCACGAATTATCTTGCGCTGGTTGACCAGACCATCGATCTGTATCAAGGGCGCGCATTCATCACCGAGTACGCGCAGCCGACCCACGTACTGCTCGACCAGCCGCTTTCCGACCCGCTCGTGCAGGAATTGGCGACGAAACACCCGTATGTGACGCGGGTGTTCGGGCGCATGTCGCCGGAAGAAATGACCGTAGACCCGACGTTCATCATCGACACCTCGCGCGCCGACGTTTCCAACGTGCGTGATCTATCCGGCATGAAGCCCGAAGTGTTCTGGGGCTGCGAGAATATCGCGCCGAGAATTGAATACGACGCGGATGTTGTGCCTGCGGGGTTTTAAACTAAGGGCATGGCAAAGTAAGCCCATACCCCTTACCACCGTTTTTACACCTTATGAGTCTCTACTGGGAAAGAATTGAGAGGGTGCGTGATGTTTGTCTTTGGAACGTCACGCACTTACTCCAACGGATATATCGTTAACGCACAAGACGGTATTCTGGTACTTTTTTCGCATCGTTCGGTTTGGCCCGCATCTCTACCAATCCGCCATCTACTAAATTCTGTAAGGCGCCTTTCCTGCTTGGGTTTAGATGCTTAGACGGCGCTTCAAGTTCACCAGCGATCACTGAGCGCGTAAACCAATGCTTCTCAGGATCATCTGTTGACTTTCTCTGAAGCGAGGTCAAAGCATCCCTAATTAATTCTTGTACTGCTTTCATGGGCTTCGTCATTTATACCTTGCTTTCCATTCTATCTAAACTATGGATACCGTGTTTAATGGCGCAGTTTATCTCTCACCATTTTGATTGGCTGAACAATAGGTCTGTTCATTTGATGAATGACTATTCAACCCGATCAAACATCTTATCAATAAACGGAAGTAGATTCCAATGATGTTGTTAAAATGGTGCATTTCACCCTTACCGCTCCGGCATGTTCCAGCGCAGGACGGCGGCCTCAGCCTTTTGCAGCCAATCCTGAATCGTGGTCAGCAGGCGGTGATATTCTGCCAGCAGTGCTTCGCGCTGGCGGGTTGGTATCTCGGTAGCCGAAGCGCGGCGGATCATCTCGACATCGCGGCGCAAGCGGCGTTCCAAACGCATGACGGCGTGATGCGCCGCTTCGATTTCGGTCAGGCGTTCGGCAGCGTCCGCTTCAGTTTCCAGCATCGGGTCAAGCGCCAGATACGGTTGCAGCAGAGCGGCATAGCGCGCAGGCGTAATCGGCGTTTTGGGCTGATGCGTGGTGGTGATCGACAGCTTGGGGCGTGTAGGCAGCGGTGGGCCGAAGATCGCAAACAGCAGCGTAACGCCTAGCCCTGCCATCAAGCCTAAGCCCACCACTCCCCGCTTATTCAACCCACCGCGAGACGTAAAGTAATACACCACGCCGCCGCCGCTCATGCGCGTATGTTCAACCACTGCCGGAGATACGTACACATCCTCGCGCACATACAGCCACACCGGACTTTGACGCGCAACCGCCGCCGCGAACAAACAGCGAAGGTGCTGCGGATTGCTCTGCGACAGATCGTAGAGGAATTTCGTCTCGATCAGATACTCGTCGCTGACGAAATCCGGCGCACAGCACGCGGTCATCAGGTCATCGCCGTTGGGCGTGTTTGGGATTTCAACCACCTGTACCACCGGAAAACCAGAGGTCGTCAGGTCATTGGGAGCAGCTTCGGGCCGCGCTCCTGATGGGCAAAATGTCACCACATTGGCGGCGGCGTTGACGGGGACTCGTTTGTTGCGCGGCAGGTTGAGGTCAACGCTAAGGATGGCCTCAGCCGCATCCTCGCAGTTGTTGGAGTCTACGCAAGCCGTCGGATAGGTACTCGAAAAGTAACGGCCTGTGGGGTTTGGGGCAGGCCAGAATGTCCACGCCAACACAGCAACCAGCGAGGCCGCCATACCATAGATGACTGCCCACCGCCGCGTCATTGTGCCAATCCTCGCTGTCGCTGCCCATCAAACCCCATCGCGTCTTCGCTCGACTGCTAGAGCGCTCCTGCACTAATCATCGTCGTCATCGTCATCGCCGTTATCGTCGTCATCGTCGTTATCGCCGCTGGTTTCGTCATCGTCATCGTCGCTATAGTCACCACCGCCGCTGCTTTCGTCATCGTCATCGTCGTCATCGTCGTCATCGTCGTCATCGTCGTAGACTTCGGGCGTCGAGGCAGGTGAGCGCGGTGAACGGACTTCCGGCGTCGCATTGGGTGACGAGGGCGGACGAGCTTCCGGCGTGGCGTTAGGCGAACTCGCCGCTGCCGCAGTCGATACACTGGCGCAGTTTCCGCTCAAGCTGACAACGTTCTCCGCGACCCAACCAACGTCTTGACCGTTGACGCTGACGTTCAGCCAGCCATTACTGCGGTTGATGACGACCAGCGATTGACCCGCATTGAGCGCACCGTTGATGCCGAAGTTCATTCCCGGCCCGCTGCGAACATTGACGGCTGCGCCAGTCGCGCTCTGAGCGAAACACTGCGATTCGGCACTCACGGGGGCTGAGGCTTCCGGTGTCGAGGCCGGGCTATTAAGCGTGGCGGGAGCAGCCGCGCTAACCACGCTCAAATCAACCGCTCCGGGTGCGGCGGGGTTCGAGGCGAATACCACCACGTCGAAAACACCCGTGCCGGGATCGAAGGTGAGCGATGCGTTTCGCAGGGTATCGCCGTCGAATTGGGCCACCACGCTCCCCTGTGCATCACGGACTTCCGCGCCGAACGTGAAGCCCGCTGACTCCGTTCGCAGTGTCAGCAGCGCCGGGCCGTTCGGGTTGGCGCTGAACTGATAAATCTGCGGCGGTGCGCCAACGGGCAAGTTCACCTGAACAGGCGCGTCCGGGCTGATCGCCCCTGTAATCGCGGGCTGTGCGCCATCCAACCGCAGCAAGAAATCGCCGCCATCCACCGCTGTTCCGCCGACCAGTACCGTATAGGTGCCTGTTCCCGGCAGCCGATACGACAAACGCGCATCGCCACCATTTGGGCTGAGACTGTCTCCGTCGCTGCTGCCGATCTGCTGCTGATTCGGGCCAATCAGGCTCACGCTCAGGTCGATTCCGGCGCTCACACCGATCACGCGGATCGTCACCAGATCGCCTTCAACACCGTTGAAGGCATACACCATAACCGGCGCCGCGTTGGTCAGTGTGCCGACAAGCCCACTGCCGTAGCTCATCATGCTGACACCTTGTGCAAGCGCAGTTGCGCCCGT
>JACMMD010000338.1 GCA_014379235.1 Anaerolineae bacterium | reverse complement strand
GCGCGATCACGCTCTGCCGAGAAAATCACCTACACCGATTTGCTGGTAAAGGTTACAGCTTCGGCGCTGCGACAGCATCCGCGCCTGAACGCCTCGTGGAACAAAGACTCGATCACACTGAACCATGACATCAACATCGGACTTGCCGTCGCGGTAGAGGATGGATTGGTTGTGCCAGTTATTCATCATGCCGACACATTGGGGCTGAGTAAGCTGGCGGCCCGTCGCGGCGAACTCGTATCAAAGGCGCAGGCCGGTAAGCTGTCGCTGAACGATTTGAGGGGCGGCACGTTCACAATCAGCAACTTGGGCATGTACGGAGTCGATTCCTTCAACGCCATCGTCAACCCGCCGCAGGTGGCCATTTTGGCCGTCAGCCGTATCGCGGATCGGGTTGTGCCGCTCAACGGTCAGCCTGCCGTTCAGCCGATGCTGACATTGAGCCTGTCGTGCGATCATCGCGTGGTTGACGGAGCGCGCGGCGCACAATTCTTACAAACCTTAGCCGACTTGATCGAAAACCCGATGCAATTGTTGGATTGAAAGGGGCGCTAACCGTTATGCATCACGTATCCAAAATCGACCACGCCGCCGCGCAAACGCCCGAACTCTATCGCGGGCACAGTACGGGCTTTCAGCGCGCCACTTATGTTGATCGCAGCGCGGGTTCGCTACATATGGGCACGGGCATCGTCACGCTTGATTCGGCAGGCGAGATTGAGCCGCACGTCCATGCGTTCGAGGAGACGTTCTATATCCTCGAAGGCTGTGTGCTGGTGCAGATTGGCGACCAGTCCTACACGCTCACTTCGGGCTATTTCGGGCTGATCCCCACAGGCACGAAACATGCATGGCGCAGCGCGGGCGACGTTCCGGCGCGCTGGTTGGAGATGCAAGCGCCGCAGCCTCGAACCCCCGACTATGGGCGCGATACGTATTTCGTGGGCAGCGTCGGCGATGTCCTAACAGAGGCCGCGCCCCCTGATTTGGCCGCAACCGCTGGTGTCATCGGCTATTTTGACGAGGCTCAGTTACCACGTCCCGGCGCGCCAGCCGAGATGGAAGGCTTCAACCCGATCACGGGCGTGACCATCAAGATGTTCGTAGACCGCTCGTTCGGCGCGGTACATCAATCGCTGTTTCTGATTCAGTACATGCCGGGAGCGAAGATCGACCCGCACGACCACGCTTTCGAGGAGTCTTACTTGATCGTCAGCGGGCGCGTCGAAGCGGTGGCGGACGGCCAGAGCTACGACCTCGGCCCCGGCGACTGCATATGGACGAGTACCGGCTGCATACATAGTTTTGCAAACGTTGGCAACGAGCCTGTGCGCTGGATTGAAACACAAGCACCGCTCCCGCCCACCAAAGAAGTATTCCGCTTTGAACGCGACTGGGCGCAGTACAAATAGTCTTTTTTAGGAGACCTTCGTGCCCGAAAGAAAGTTACTGAAAAATGGTTGCGTTCTAAGCCTCGACTCGAAGGTCGGCAATTTCATGCAAGCCGACGTTCTGATTGACGGTTCGAAGATCGCCGCCGTCGGGCCGAACCTCAGCGCAAGCGTCGGAGATGCCGAGATTATCGACGCCGCGAACATGATCGTCATGCCGGGTTTCGTGGACAGCCATCGCCACATCTGGGAAGGTATCCTGCGGAACATCGGCACGGACTTACCGCTTGAGGGCGATGTCAGTTACGTGTCGATCATCCTGAACACGCTCGCGCCTGTGTATCGCCCTGACGATGTGTACGCAGGAAATATGGTCGGCATTCTCGGCGCGATTGACGCGGGCATAACCTGTATGCTGGATTGGGCGGACATTCAACAAACGCCGGAACATGCCGAAGCAGGAATCCGTGCGTTGAAAGACTCCGGTATTCGCGCTGTGTTCGCTTACGGCGGCCCTTCGGGAATCGAGTCTGACCCGCATCAGGACGAGTGGTTCAGGGATATCGCCAAAAAGCACTTCTCGTCAAAAGATCAACTGCTGACGCTGGGCTGTGCCGCGTCGGGCCCCGACGGGCCGCTGGAGATGGTCAAACGCCAGTGGCAGCTTGCCCGCGAGTTGGATGCGCGCATCAGTGTTCATGTCGGAGTCGGCAAATCGGGGCAGCAAGGCAAACTGGCTGAGTTGGGCCGCGCCGGACTGCTCAAGGACGACACGACCTACATTCACTGCACAACGTTGAACGACGAAGAAATCGGCATGATCGTCGATACGGGCGGCACGGTTTCAATAGCTGCGCCTGTCGAGATGATGATGGGGCATGGCTTGGTTCCGACGCAGGAGTTTCTCAATCGCGGACTGCGCCCAAGCCTCAGCGTCGATGTTGAAACCAATGTGCCGGGGGATATGTTCACGCAGATGCGTTCGGTGATTTCGCTGCAACGCGCCTTCATATTCGACCAGAAGCTGAACGGCAGTCGCAATCAGCCGGCCTTCTTGAACGCCCGAGACGTGCTTGAATTCGCTACCGTTGAAGGGGCGCGGGCGAACGGACTGCTGGACAAAATCGGCACGCTGACCCCCGGCAAAGAGGCCGACATCATCATGCTGCGAATGAACATGATTAACGTCATGCCCGTGAACGACCCCATCGGCGCGGTGGTTTGGGGCATGGATACCAGCAACGTCGATTCGGT
>JACMMD010000337.1 GCA_014379235.1 Anaerolineae bacterium | reverse complement strand
GACAGCATGATTGACGAAAAAACCAAACAACGGGTGGCGCAGGCGGCGGAAGAATTGAGTTATGAATTAAAGATCACCCAGATTGACGTAGCTGACCTTGCGGGGGTTGGGAAAGCAACAGTCTCCTATGCTTTGAACGGAAATGAGCTAATCAAGCCTGCCACTCGTCAAAAGGTAATTGACGCAGCCGAAGCGCTTGGCTACCGTCCGAATATTATGGCACGGAACCTCAAAACCAACCGTGCTGGGATCGTCGGTTATTCGTGGCACGTCCATGACGACCCCAGCCGAATGAATAATTTGCTTGACCAATTCATCTACCGTGTGACAATGGCAGCAGAAGCAGAAGGTTATCACTTGTTGACCTTCATCCAACCGCAAGAAGATGCGGAGCGTGTCTACGACGAACTCATTTCGACAAACCGTGTTGATGGTTTTATTCTTTCTGATATTCGCTACAGTGATCCGCGCGTCCAACGCTTGTTTGCACTCAATGCGCCCTTCGCCACCTTTGGGGGGATGTATCTACCCGATGTATCATTCGCTTATGTCGATGTGGACGGCAAAAAAGGCATTGAACTGGTCGTCAATCATCTTCTTTCGCTTGGTCATGAGCGCATTGGATTAATTAATTGGTATCCCGGCATTCTCGTTGGTGATATACGTGAGGCAGGTTATCATGCGGCAATGCAAAAAGCCGGAATCAATGTGGAAGCGAATTGGATTGCCTACACACCCAATATCTTACGTTCAGCATCCGAAGCAACAGCCCGGCTGATGTCCGCGAAGAATCCACCTACTGCCATCGTCTGCACGAATGATGTCATGGCGTTTGGAGCGAAAGCATATCTGGATGAAATGAAACACAAAAATGTGGCGCTTACTGGCTACGACGATGATCCAACGGCGCAGTTCTTAGGTATAACCTCTGTGCGTCAGCCGATTGATTCCGTTGCCAAAGCGTTATTCGATATACTGCTGGGCGAAATCAACCATAAGCCGCGCTCGGAGCGCCAAGTCGCATTTGATCCCGAACTGGTGATTCGAGGTAGCACCACGTTTTTATGAATAGAAGCGATTCCGATAAAGATGAATTCCGCTCGGTCATCTTTAATAGGTGTACAACGGCGTGAGTTATCATCGTAGATGATTGATGAAGAAGAAGGGCGGATGGCGCGTCTTTATGCAGCCGGAAAAATCACCGATGCTGTTTGGGATAGCTTGTGACGTGAGTGGCAAGATCACCGCAATCTGATTCGACCAATGCTTGAATCATGGCAATACCAACACAAATGACAGATTGCAAATAATTGCACAAGTCAGAATCGCGTATAATTCACTTGCGCGTAGCGACCAGAAGGAACTGCTGCATTACATCGTACCACGGCTAATTGGGCGACAAGACACGAAAATCAAATTTGGCTCTGCCCTACACTATCATTGTACTTGATCTGGATAGGTCATCTCACACAAAGTGCCGATGAACCACGATATCGGGCCAAGACCAATTTGTATGAGCTTATTGAGGTAGACGAGCTTGATGTCCTCGGTGGAGGCTGTCGGAGCCACCCTAAGAGAGTTGAGTAAAAAGCTTGACTTTTCGGGCGGTTTCTCCTATTACACAGAGAATATTCTCGATTCCGGAAAGGTCATCTCAGCCATGCCCCACTATGAAACGACCATTGGTTTATTGATTGTCCGCATCTTTCGGGCCCATCGACAACACGCGGCTCATTTTTTACAGGCGCATAACCTGTATCCGGGACAGGAGTTAATTCTGCTCCAACTTGGCGAAGAAGATGGTCAGCTCCAATCACGTCTGATCGAACGCCTACAGATTGAACCGCCAACCGTCACTAAGATGCTTCAACGCTTAGAGCGTGCCCAGTTGGTCGAGCGCCGTCCGTATGAAAAAGATGCTCGCTTGTGGCGCGTATACCTCACAGACAAAAGTCGACCGTTGGTGGATAGTCTCGTCAGCCTGTGGAACGCGCTTGAAGTGCAGCTGTTGACAGGGCTGGATCAGGCTGATCGTTCAACGCTGAGAGCGCTTCTCTCTCAACTTTACGAAAATATGGATGTGTCGTAAGACTTGCTGGCATCATCATCTCTAATGATCAGATTGATTTAGCCAGCTAACTCAGTCTCAATGGTTTGCTTCCATGCAGTTTTTGTTGTTCAGAGTCTATTTACACTCTCATTGAGCCAGTTGGATTAGCCGGCTAATCTTGATAATCATTCCACATAGGAGGAACAATGGATACAACGATTTCTCAGACAGAATTGAAAACAGCAAGATGGGCGCTGGCTGTTTTATGTATAGCACAGTTTATGGTTGTGCTTGACACATCAATTGTGAATGTGGCGCTTCCTTCGATCCAAACGAGCCTCGGGTTTACCCCGCAGGATTTGCAATGGATCGTGACAGGATACTCCCTAACCTTCGGCGGCTTGTTGTTACTGGCTGGGCGCATATCCGATCTGTTTGGACGGCGGCGGTTTTTACAATTGGGCCTCATTCTCTTTACTGTCGCCTCTCTCATTGGTGGCTTGACGGATCAGCAGAGTCTTTTACTGGCTGCCCGTGCTTTGCAAGGCGTTGGCGCGGCCTTCGTTTCCCCTGCAGCCCTATCGCTGTTGACCACCACCTTCGCCGAAGGGGCACCGCGTAACCGAGCGCTGGGTGTTTGGGCGGCGGCAGCGGCTGCAGGCGCGGCTGCGGGGGTTCTGCTCGGCGGTTTCCTTACGGATCAGTTCGGGTGGCGGGCTGTATTTTTTGTCAATGTGCCGATTGGGATCATCACAGCGTTGGCCACGCCGCTCGTTCTACGGGAGAGTCGCAAATCCAAAGACGGCACCACTCTGGATATTGCAGGGGCTCTCGCCATTACATTCACGCTCATGCTGCTTGTCTACAGCCTGACACAGGTTGAAACGGCTGGTGCAAACGGCGGACGTCTGCTCTTGCTCATTGGACTGACAGTGGTCGGGTTTGCATCCTTTATCATGATCGAGAACAAGACGCGCGATCCGCTTATTCCTTTGCATATCTTTCGGCTTCGTTCGCTGACCGGGGCCAACATCGTCAGTTTTATCGTGGCGGCAGAGATCAGCGCGATGGCTTATCTCACGTCCCTGTATATGCAGCGCAGTCTCAACTTTACAGCTCTGCAAACAGGCGCGGCGTTCTTGCCCTCCACGCTCACCATTATGGTGATGTCAGGAGTGGGAGCACGGTTGATGGGTCGCGTCGGTGCCAAGCGCTTGATGGTGATTGGATTGCTGTTCATCGCGTTCGGCATGCTGCTGCTGAGTCTCCTGCCTGTTCAAGGGGACTACATTCGTGATCTCGTTCCAGGTTTCACGCTTGTCTCACTCGGGATGGGGCTCACCTTTGTAAGCAGCACCATTGTCGCCACAGCTGGGGTTGACGATGCACAACAGGGGTTGGCCTCTGGCCTGCTGAACACCTCTCAGCAGATTGGCGGGGCAGTGGGATTAGCGCTGTTTGTGTTGATTGCCGTCTTACGTACAGCCAGCGTCGGGTCGTCTGATGACAGCAGCATATCTGCCATTGTAGACGGCTACCGCTGGGCATTTGCCGCCGCCGGATTTGCCGCTTTGGTTGCTGTAGCCATTACCTACGCGATCCTGCCCAATACACAGCCGGTTCCTTCTGAACAATAGCCAGGGTTTATCATTGTCACGCACAGGAGATATAAGATGGGATCACAAACAGGAAAAGTAGCGATTGTAACAGGCGCATCACGCGGCATTGGACGCGCGATTGCGGAACGGCTCGGTGCTTTAGGGGCGACCGTTGTGGTCAACTATGCGCAGAATGCTGAAAAAGCACAGGAGGTCGTGCAAGCCATCCAGACTCTTGGGGGACAATCCACTGCGATCCAAGCGGATATTGCCGATGTGCAGCAGGTGAGGTCATTATTTGAGGCGGCGCAGGATCAATTTGGTGACCTCGATATTCTGGTTAACAATGCCGCGACAGCCTTATTTAAGCCCCTGCCTGAGATCACTGAAGCCGAGTTTGATCGTGTGTTTCAGTTGAACACACGAGGCACATTTTTTGCCCTGCAAGAAGCCGCCCGCCGTATCCGTGATGGCGGACGGATTGTAAATATCTCGACAGCCGGCACGACGCTTGGCGGTGCAGCGGGAGCTAGTGTCTATCTGGCGAGCAAGGCGGCGGTGGAGCAGTTCAGTATGGCACTCGCCAAGGAGTTGGGCTCACGACAAGTCACAGTGAACACCATCTTGCCAGGCATGACGCGCACTGATGGCCTGATTATGCCACCTCAAGCCATTGAACAGGCGGTGCAGGCAACGCCGCTGGGCCGTTTGGGTGAACCGGACGACATCGCACGGGCCGTGGCTTTTCTCATCAGTGATGAGGGCGGTTGGATCACGGGCCAGAATATTCGCGTTTCGGGTGGTCTCTAAAAGAGCAGAGAGCGCATAACACACTGCAGATTTGCAAGGGCAGACTCTTTTTAGGTAGTGGTGACATCTTGACTGATGAGCAAAAAAAGGCATTGATTAGGAAGACCTTCAAAAATCATCCTTCAATGCCTTATGATACGAACAATTATAACGTATGCCTTCCCACGATGTGGAAGCGCTCATCTGGTCAAAAATGGATATGACGACAAAGGGTCGCAGAAATTCCGCTGCAACACGTGTGGTCGCTACGGGACACTCGAAGCGCAGTCCGGTTACTCGACGCCGACACGCCAGATGATCCGGCGAGCAGTGAGCGAACGACTGAGCCTGCGTGGGATCGAGCGGCCTGTCGGCGTACTCAGCGAGCAAACCGAACATAAACTGGATCGCAGCCAGCGTTATCGTGACATCCTGGTTCCGATGGCGCTGGGCGATGAGATGCGAGCGATCTTCGTTACGAATGGTGTGTTGGGGTACATTGTGTCTACACCGAGAACGCGCTATATCAAACTATACCCCTGCCGAGTCTGCCTTTCTGAAGCGTCTCACGCCGCACATTGCGGAGGGTTTGCGTAAAGCGCTTCTCCTGGACAAGGCTCCTCTGGCAAAAACGCCGGATGGACCGGGCGTTCTCGTCCTGAGTGAAGATCTTTCTGTGGTAGCAATGACCGACGTTGCCGAGTACTGGCTGATGGAACTGGCAGAGGGCGAAAACAGCGACAAGCATGCCCTTCCGCAAGCGGTTCGCAGCGTCGCCGGTCTGCACGCAATGAAGCGTGGGACAGTCGCGGGACATTTCAAGCCGAAAGTGCGCCTGCGCACGAGGTCGGGGCATTGGTTACTGCTGTATGCTTCGTGGTTGAGAAGTACAGATAGTCAAGAGCAGATCACGGTGATTTTTGAGCTTGCCCAACCAGCGGAAATCGCGCCCCTGATCATGCAAGCCTATGACCTGACGAAACGCGAGGGCGAGGTCACGCAATGCGTTTTGCGCGGATGGTCAACCGCTGAGATTGCTGGCAAACTCTGTATCTCTTCGAACACGGTCCAGGATCATCTGAAAGCTATCTTCGAGAAAGTCGATGTCGGGAGCCGAAGAGAGCTGACTGCACGCATCTTTACGCAGCAGTACCAACCACACTTTCTACATGGCGCTCCTCTGGATGCCGCTGGACGGCTTGATTGATTCTACCTGAGTGGTTGATGTTGGCCCATCCCTTGTAAATTGTTTTGCCACTCTCAGCCATAAGAGCTTGCCAGAAACGAAGACTTTTTTATAATTCATCAGGGTTGATGTGCATTATTTTCATACAATAATTATACTCCTTTACGGGTGTCTATCTCATCAAGTATTTTTAGTAACTTTGTTGTCGTGTTCCAACTGCGGATGGTCATGGACTTATAGGCCGGTGACGCTACGATTTTACTAAGTCGGCTTTTGGTACGTTTAGAGCTGAGACGTTGTGAGTAGATCACACCATCACCCGGCCAGATACGGTCAACACCTTCCCTTGGCGCAAAAACTGGCACTGCTTCTTCCGGCGTAATGCCCATCAAAAAAATCACATCACTATGATATTTCTCTGGCTGCTCACCGAAGCCTTCGGGCTTGTTCTCGACGACGGCTTGGAACTGCTTTCGAGTCAACACCAAAACTTTGATCAGCGCGTCATCAAGTTTGAAGTTCTCAGGTAGAGCCTCTTCAATCTGAGCTTTTATCTTGTCAGCATGTTTATCGGATTTTAAAATCACGTTACCACTGGCAATATAAGTTGAAACATTGGAAAATCCCAGTTCTTCCAGGCATTTTCTCAAGCCCGCCATTGGCACTTTATTTTTGCCGCCGACATTGATGCCGCGCAAAAGTATGATATAGGTCTTCATCTGTAGTGACTCCATAAAACTGGACACAAAAAGGCCAAAACCTAGTGAACAACGACAAGCCGTTGTTGCTGGTAGGGATGCTGGGATTCCGCTGGTGTCAAGTATCGCAATGACGAGTGGTGCGCCTGGTCATATACACCCTCGATAAATTGGCCGATACGTTCATCAGAAAAATCCGCATACTCCGACAAATCCATTTCCTTTTCAGCATTGAATCTACGCCAATTTCGCCACTCGTGCTGCCACGAGATTGGTCACCTGTCCTTGTTTTTGCACGCGACCTTCGACGATCAGCAGTGGGTTTTCTCGCCAGACTTTGCGGTAGCGGGCGTAAATATCCGGGCGCACCACAACATTAATGAACCCGAACTCATCTTCCAATGTGATAAAGTGATGACCTTTGGCAGTAGGCGGCGCTTGATGTACCACGACCAGCCCCGCCGCTTGCACTTCGGTGTTTTCCGCGCAGCGTTCCAGCCTGGCGCTGTCCAGAATACCCTGCTTAGTCAGATGCGAACGGTACATCGACATCAAGTGATTCCGCAGGCTCATCCCCATCATCTCGTATTCGATGCCCATAATCTCAAAGGGCGACACCGCCGGGAAGGT
>JACMMD010000336.1 GCA_014379235.1 Anaerolineae bacterium | reverse complement strand
GCCAGCAGCGCCAGCGGCGGCGTGAAAGTCATGCTCGGCCCGTTACGTAGATTAACGCCGCTCTCACCGATGACGAACGCATCACCCATCGGCGTTGCGGTTGGCGCCACAGTCGGCGGAACAGTGTTGGTATATGTGGGCGAAAAGCGCGGTGTCAGCGTGATCGTCGGCACAAGCGTGCTGGTGAACGTCGCTGTCGGTGGTGGCAGCGTATCAACAGGCACGAGCGTCGCCGTTGGAATAAGCGTTGGTGTGACCGGGGTTGACGTCCATGTGGGCGGCAGAGCGTTGTGGAACTCGCGGGTTGGCGGCACAAGCGCGGCCCGCATGGGCGTAGCGGTCAGCGTTGGCAGCACCATCAACGTCGGCAGATCGCCTAAGTTGAGTTCGACATCACCTTTACATGCGCCAAGTATCAGCAGCAGCGCTGTACTCAGCGCCAGCCAGCGCCATTTTTTGACAAACCCACGCTCAGACAGCCTGCGGGGGTACATTTGTTTACCTCTTTAGAAAGGCACTCAGATATATAATAATGATTGGCCGTGTCAACGCGAGAGCGACGATAATAGGCTTATGCAATATTAGATCATAAGATCAGAGGATTGGAAACACATTCTGACATGTTCTTACATTTCGCGTTTCGGCGGGTTGATGATCTGCGCGTTTGGGCTGGTGATGGGCGCTTGCAAACCAGCCACGCCAACAGTGATAGATGCTCCGCTGACCGTTTCGCAAGCGGCCACGCCCGACTCCCCCGCTGCCGTCATCACGCCGACAATCGGCCAACTGGTGCAGCTTCCAGAGCGGACGTTCAGCGCCGTAGAGCCAACGGGCGACTCTATCGGGGTCATCACACCGACGCCGTTCGATTGGCCCAGCAAAACGCCGGATTCGTCAGAAGTTACCCTCGTTGGCAGCGCGCCATCGCTGACGCCAACGCCGCTTGTTCTGCGCGTCGTCGTTGCTCCCTCGACAGTGGTCATGGCCACGCCGAACTTTAGCGCGCTGGTTTCGCCCGGTGGCGGCGGGCTGCGCCTGCGCTCCGAACCCGATACCGACTCGGCCATTCTCAGCTACCTGCGCGAAGAAACGCCGCTGCGAATCACCGGACGCACCACTGACAGCAGTTGGCTGCAAGTTATCACTGGCGAAGGCTCAAGTGGTTGGGTCGTCACCGATTACGTTAACGTCAACAGCGATATAGAAGTCATCCCCGTATCATCGGCGGTGTTTACCGCGCCTGTTCCACCGCCGCCTGCGGGAATGCGAAACGTGGTATCGGGCATATCGGGCAATGCACGGGACATCTTCTTGCGCGGACAAGCGCTCGGCAACCGCGCCGATGTGTTCTCCAAAGTGGGCGACAGCATCACCGTCGCCACCTATTTTCTATACCCGTTCGGCTGGCAAGGTTCGAACCTGCGCGATTACGGCTATCTCGGCCCCACGCTGCAATACTTCTCGAACACCACCGCCCGCGATGGCAGTTCATTCACCAATACATCAGTTGCGGCTGGCAACGGTTGGACAACGGGTTATGTCCTCGACCCGCGCCACGCTCCGCCTCAGTTCTGCGCCAACGAATCGCCGCTTGCCTGCGAATACCGCCTCGTGCGCCCATCGGTGGCACTAATCATGTTTGGCACGAACGACGCCGCCAACCTGACCAGTGCCGACTTCGGCGCGAACCTCTCGCAAATTGTCGAAATCACGATCAACAGCGGGGTCGTGCCTGTCCTTAGCACAATCCCCCCGCGCCCGGGTTGGGAGCGGCAGATCGAGCAGTTCAACGCCATCATCATCAACACTGCCCGCGATTACGACATCCCTCTGTGGGACTACAACAGCGCCATGCGGACGCTGCCCAACAGCGGCCTCTCTAACGATGGTGTGCATCCATCGTGGCCGCCGGGAGATACCATCGAAGCGGCGAATTTGACAGCCGCGAATCTGCGCTTCGGCTATACGATGCGTAACCTCACCGCGCTGCAAGTGCTGGATGCGCTTCGGCGACAGGTCTTAAGGTAAGGTTATGTACGGGCTTTCTAGCCGGGATTTCAATCCCCGGTGACGCACTTATTGAAAATTTGTCGATTTGTTTCAAACTCTGCATAATGAATCAGAGTTATCAGTC
>JACMMD010000030.1 GCA_014379235.1 Anaerolineae bacterium | reverse complement strand
TAGTCGCCATCAACGTCGGGCGTACCTTGACAGATCGCCGCCTTGTAGATGCGCTCAACGCGACCCTGCTGCGAGTCTTTCCGACGGTTCACGCGATTGACGTGCCGTTCTCGTTTAACACCATTCTTGTCGGCACTGTTCAGCCTACATCGGGCGATAACGCCACCGCAAACTTGAACGCGCTGCCCGCCGACGTTGACCCGATGCTGCGCGATTCGCTGACACTTAGCGCGACCAACATCGTCCCCACCAACCCGTCTGATCTTGTGTTCACAGATGACCGCGCACCTGTAGAAACGCTCGTCGATTCGCTGGTGTTAAACTTCTTGCTTTCCGGCGAGGCTGACCAACTGCGAGAAGCGCAGCAGTCCCAAGCTGACGCCTAGAAACGGGATACCTCTGCTATGGATACCGCTTATCAAACTTCCAGTAACACGTCTACAAAACGCTCAAGCAGCGCACTAACCGCCATACTGAAAACATTTGTCACGCTGTCCGTTCCCATATTGCTGACGTTAGTGAGCGTTCGGCTGATTATGTCGCCACTGTTTCTCCAACTGGAGTACACACGCTCCGGTTTTCCCGAAGATTTCTACGGCTTCACCACCGATGACCGCCTGCGTTACGCGCCTTACGCGCTCGATTATCTACTAACAGGCGCAGACATTTCCTACTTGGGTGATTTGCGCTTTGACGATGACACGTCCATGTACAGCGTCCCCGAACTCGAACATATGCGCGATGTGCAAACCGTCACCCGCACTGCCTTCGCGCTGGCGCTGGTTATCGGGTTGATTACCATCGCCGCCGCCTATTTTCTATGGCGCGCACAGTCCACCCGCCGCGATCTACGCCGTGCGTTTTTTAACGGCGCGGTGCTGACGCTCGGACTGATTGTCGCGATTGTTATTACAGCAGTCATCGGTTGGGATACATTCTTCACGACTTTTCACCGCCTGTTCTTCACGGGCGACTCGTGGATTTTCGACTACTCCGACACGCTGATACGCCTATTCCCGGAGCAGTTCTGGTTCGATGCCGCGCTGACAATCGGCGCACTGACGGTCAGCGGCGCAGTCGCAATCTTACTTATAGCCCGTCCGCGCAAGACCGCCGACGCCGCGTGAAGCGTTGACTCTGCGATAGCCCGGTGTTAATCTTCTAGTCGCTGTCTATACTCGATGTAAGTGACCCACTGAATGATTGATGGTCGTGCGATAACAAAATGGCTTACTCCCGGCATCGGCGTAAAGCGCTGGCTGATGCTGTTGATATTGGGCATCTTGCTGGTCGCGTTCGCCATTGCCTTCTTGTTGTTTGAACTACGCGGCCTGCATTTGATCGAAGCGATCATCGTTCAGTCAAACTGGCTAGTGGCATTGCTGGCGTTCGGCGGCGGCCTTGCGCTCATCATCGTCGCGCTGCTGCGCCTCTCAACAAATATCCTCGCGCCCTATCGTAATTACCAGCAGCGTAACGTCGTTGATGCGGTCTACAGCCACAGTAAGCGCCACAAAGGAATGAAAGTCGTGGCCATTGGCGGCGGCACAGGCTTACCCTCAGTCATTCGTGGATTGAAATCCCTCACGAGCAACATCACCGTCGTTGTCACCGTCGCTGATGATGGCGGTAGTTCAGGACGCTTGCGCCGCGAACAGGGTGTCCTTCCGCCCGGAGACCTGCGTCAGAATATCGCCGCGCTTGCAGACGATGAAAGCCTGATTACGCAGTTGTTTCAGTATCGTTTCGAGAACGGCGACCTCGGCGGCCACTCATTCGGCAATCTGTTTATCACGGCTATGGCCGGCGTGACGGGCAGCCTCGAACAAGCACTGATCGAAACTGAACGTGTACTCAATATTCAAGGTCGCGTACTCCCTTCTACATTGGAAGATATTCGCCTCGTAGCCGAAATTATCCCGCCGGGAAAAACCCGCTCACTGACCATTCGCGGCGAGTCCAAGATCACCGAAGTCGGCGGCAAAATCGAGCGCATCGCTATCGAACCCGCCGAAGCAGTCGCCTATTCGGAAAGTGTTCGCGCAATCCGAGAGGCGGATATTGTCGTGATCGGGCCGGGCAGTCTCTATACCAGTATCCTACCCAACCTTCTCGTGCGCGACATCAAAGAATCCGTGCGGGCCACCAACGCTTACAAAATTTATGTCTGCAACGTCGCCATCCAACCCGGCGAAACCGATGGCTATTCGGTTGCCGATCACGTCATGGCGCTGGAACAGCACATCGGACGCGGCGTGTTTCAAGCCGTATTAGCCAACAATGCCTATCCGACCCTCAATGCGGGCGATACGACGCATTACGTCCTACCGTCAACAGAGCATCACGAAATCGCGCAGCGCTACGAAGTGCGCTACACCGATTTGACCGATGAAGAACGGCCATGGCGGCACGACCCGCGCAAGCTGGCCAAAGCGATCATTAACCTGAGCGAAGCTGCGCGTGTAAGAACCAACCGCGCCGAACCGATCCCGGTATAGTGCAAAAAGAGCAGTTTCTTAATCTTTCTGCGGCAAAATAATGCCTTTAAGCACTGTGAATCTGAATTGAAGGAGTAAAAGCATGGCAACTCGTATCGGCATTAACGGGTTCGGGCGCATTGGTCGCCAAGTATTGCGTGCGATTCGGGAGCGTTACCCGAATGAAATCAATGTAGTCGCATTCAATGACCTCGGTGATCTGCAAACGATGGCGCATCTCTTCCGCCACGACTCGAACTACGGCAATTACAAGGGCACGGTTGAAGTCACCGACAAGGGGCTTATCGTTGATGGCGATGAGATCACCGCGCTCGCCGAAAAAGACCCAAGCAAGCTGCCTTGGGGCGATCTTGGCGTAGACATAGTGGTCGAAAGCACAGGCATCTTCACCGATAAAGAAAAAGCCTCTCTGCATATGATCGCAGGCGCGAAGAAGGTCATCATCTCCGCCCCGTCGAAGAACCCTGACATTACCCTGTGCCTAGGCGTCAACATGGAAGCCTACATACCCGCCGAGCATCACATCATCTCCAACGCTTCCTGCACTACCAACTGCCTCGCCCCTGCGGCGAAGGTCGTCAACGATTCGTTCGGCATCGTCCGTGCGCTGATGACCACCATCCACAGCTACACCAACGACCAACAGATTCTTGACCTGCCGCACAAAGACCTGCGTCGTGCCCGTGCCGCAGCCATCAATATCATCCCAACCAGCACCGGCGCGGCCAAGGCCGTGGCGCTCGTCATCCCCGAACTGAAAGGCAAGTTCGACGGTATGGCTGTGCGCGTCCCTACGCCCACCGTTTCGCTGGTCGATTTCGTCGCTGAACTGGAACGACCATGCACGACTGAAGAACTCATCGCCGCCTTTGAAGAAGCGGCTGCGGGCAGCATGAAAGATATTCTCGGCGTCTCGCATGAACCGCTGGTCTCGTCGGACTATAAAGGCGACAGCCGCTCCTCGATCATCGACGTGGATTTCACGCAGGTGATGGACGGCAAGATGGCAAAGGTCGTCACATGGTACGACAACGAATGGGGTTACTCGTGCCGCGTGGCAGACCTCGCGCAATTCATCGGCGCGAAGCTGTAGTCGTTAGGTACAGCAGCACGTTTATGTAATTTCGTAAGGGCGTTCAATTGAACGCCCTTACTTGTTCACCACATGGAGAATGACCCATGAACAAAATGACCGTTCGTGATGCCGATCTGAAAGACAAGCGTGTCCTCGTCCGCGTCGATTTCAATGTGCCCATTGAGGGCGGCAAAATCACCGACGACACCCGCATTCGCGGCGCAGTTCCCACCATCAAGTACATCCTTGAGCAGAAGCCCAAATCAGTCGTCTTGATGTCGCATCTTGGCCGTCCAAAGGGCAAGCGCGACCCCGAATTTTCCCTTGCGACTGTTGCGCCCGCGCTGTCAAAGCTTCTCGGTGTGGACGTGCAGTTCATCGACGACGCGCTCGGTGATGCCACCAAACAGGCAGTAGACGCTCTGCCCGAAGGCAGCGTAGCCCTGCTTGAAAACACGCGCTTCTACAACGGCGACGAAAAGAACGACACCGATATGTCAAAGCAGCTTGCTCAATATGGCGACATCTTCGTCAACGATGCCTTCGGTGCAGCGCATCGCGCCCATGCTTCGACAGTCGGCGTGGCTGACCACCTGACCGCAGTTGCCGGACTGCTGCTCGAAAAAGAGATCGACTATCTCGCAACCGCGCTCGAAAACCCTGATCGCCCATTTGTAGCCGTACTCGGTGGCGCGAAGGTCTCTGACAAAATCGAAGTGATTCAAGCGCTGCTCGACAAAGCTGATACGGTTCTCATCGGCGGTGGCATGGCCAACACGTTTTTCAAAGCGCAGGGCATCGAGATTAGCAAATCGCTAGTCGAAAATGACGCGCTAGACACAGCGCGCAAACTGCTTGAAACGTCCGGCGAACGTCTCCTTTTACCTGTAGATGTCGTTATTGGCGATAAGCTAGAAGAAGATGCCAAGATCCGCACCGTTACGTTAAGCAAGGAAAGCGGCGTCTCCGACGGCTACGCGATCTACGACATTGGCCCTGAGACCGTGAAACGCTACGGCGAAAAGATTCTCGCGGCCAAAACCATCGTCTGGAATGGCCCGATGGGTGTGTTTGAAATCGCGCCTTTCGCCAAAGGAACGCAAGCCGTCGCACAGTTCATGGCTCAAGCCACCGAAAAAGGCGCGATTACCATTATCGGCGGCGGGGACTCAGTTGCAGCCGTACAAGATGCTGGCCTTGCGGATAAAATCACGCACATCTCAACGGGCGGTGGCGCAAGCCTCGAAATGCTTGAAGGCAAAACGCTTCCCGGTGTAGCGGCCCTCAAAGATAAATAGCAGCAGTAGGGGCGCAGCGTGCTGCGCCCCAAATTCTTATCCGTTACTACAACAGCACAAATTTTTTACACCCACGCAACAATTTGTGATTGCCTGCGTAATGCTCACTGCACTATAATCGCATATACACCGTGTGCAAATGCGTCGCCACACGTAGTTCGGAGCATATCCGCCATGCCGTTGCAAGAAGGCCAAAATTTCGGCCCTTATCGCATCATTG
>JACMMD010000335.1 GCA_014379235.1 Anaerolineae bacterium | reverse complement strand
GGGGCGAACGATGTTAGACACACTGCCAGAAAGTTATATCGCGCTGCTGCCAGAGGTGGAATCGTTTCTATCACAGACCGTGAAGCTGTACATCAACGGCCAGTACGTCGATTCGCTGTCTGGCGAGACGTTTGAAACCATCGACCCATCCACTGGTAAGCGACTGGCGCTGGTTCAACGCGGCAAGGCGCAAGACGTTGATAACGCAGTTAAGGCTGCGCGAGCGGAATTTGACGGTGGCGCATGGTGGCGCACGATGTCCCCGACGGATCGCTCGAAATGCCTGTGGCGGCTGGCCGAATTGATCGAAAGACACGGCGATGAACTGGCGCAGTTGGATTCACTGGACAATGGCAAGCCGTTGAAGACCACGCGCAGCGTCGACATTCCCCTGTCGGCGGAGCATCTGTACTATTACGCAGGCTGGCCAACGAAGATCGAAGGCAGCACGATTCCGATCAATGAGCGCGGCATGTTCAACTATACGCTGCGCGAGCCTGTTGGCGTCGTCGGGCTAATTGTTCCTTGGAATTATCCCCTACTAATGGCAATGTGGAAACTCGCGCCATGCCTTGCCGCTGGTAACTGCGTCATCCTCAAACCCGCTGAACAGACGCCCTTGAGTGCGGTTTATCTGGCTCGGCTGACACAAGAAGCAGGCTTTCCACCGGGAGTGTTCAATGTCGTTCCCGGTTATGGTGAAGAAGCGGGCGCAGCGCTGGTCGCGCATCATGGCGTGGACAAGATCGGTTTTACGGGCAGCAGTGAAGTCGCGCGTAAGATCGTCGCGGGTTCAATCGGTAACCTCAAGCGTGTGTCGCTGGAACTGGGAGGCAAAGCGCCGAATATCGTTTTCGCTGACGCTGACATCGACAAAGCTATCGTTGGCTCGACGTGGGCGATTTTCGGCAATAACGGCCAGTCCTGTACTGCCGGAGCGCGGCTGTATATTCAACGCTCAGTCTTTGACCGCGTGATTGAGGGTATGGCGGCAGAGACAAAAAAGATCGTTGTTGGCCCCGGTATGAACGTTGTGCAGCCGAATTTAGGCCCGGTGGTCAACGATGAACAGCTAACACGCATACTCGGTTTCGTCACCGAAGCTGAATCCGGCGGCGCTCATGCGGTGACAGGCGGTGGACGCATAGGTGGTGCACTTCAAGACGGTTATTTTATTGAGCCAACCATCTTTGTAGATGCGCGTGATGACATGCGAATTGCGCGTGAAGAAATCTTCGGCCCCGTTGTATGTGCGATGCCGTTCGATGATGTGAGCGAAATCGTAGCCCGCGCCAACGACACTGATTACGGTCTCGCGGCGGGATTGTGGACGAACGACCTGCGGAAGGCTCACGCGCTGGCTAGGGCACTTCGCGCAGGGACGATCTGGATTAACACTTGGGGCAATACCGAGGCATCGTCACCATTCGGCGGTTTCAAGCAGAGCGGTTATGGGCGCGAAATGGGTAAAGAGGCCATCGACCTGTATACCGAAGTCAAAAGTGTATGGGTGAAGTACGAGTGACGAAGCAAGTATCGTTAGGAAAGTATCGCGCTTTGCAGCGTGCCAGTACCGTCGACGGGCACTTTACGATTCTGGCGCTCGATCATTCCGATGCGCTGCGACGTGCGATGAATCCGAACGCGCCCGAAACGGTGACATCCGCGCAAATTATGACGTTCAAAGAGCAGGTGATTCGTATCCTTGCGCCGGAGACATCCGGTGTGCTGCTCGACCCGATTTATGGCGCGGCACAGGCAGTTTGCGGGAACTATCTAGGTGGCGCGGGGCTGCTGGTCGAACTGGAAAAAGCCGACTATGCGCTGCGACCTATGCCGCTCGAAACCGAAATCTTGCCGGGTTGGAGCGCGGCCAAGATCAAGCACATGGGCGCGGACGGCGTG
>JACMMD010000334.1 GCA_014379235.1 Anaerolineae bacterium | reverse complement strand
CAGCACCGAGTGAACGTTGATGTCGAACAGGCGATACCACTTTTCCTCGTCGATGTCCTCAGCGGGCGAGTGATACTGAATCCCGGCGTTGTTCACGAGGATGTCGAGATGACCCGCTTCAGCAAAGGCGGCTGCGACAGTTTGAGCGCGTTCGTCGGCGGTGGTGATGTCGCAGCGGTAGCCGATATGACCTGTGCCGGGAAGCGACGCGGCAGCTTCTTGTGCCTGCTGTTCTTGCAGATCGAAGATAAAGACACGCGCTCCTGCTCCGGCCAAGACCTGCGCCGAACCGTAGCCTAGCCCCTGCGCGCCGCCCGTGATGATGGCGGTTTTGCCCGCCAGCGAAAGATAATTCGATACCAATACCATGCTGTAGTCCCGTGTTAGGGTAGGGGCAAGACATGTCTTGCCCCTACAAGAGATTTACGTGGCGAAGCGCGACGTTAAGCCGCCGTCGATAATGAGTTCCGAGCCTGTGAAATACTGTGCTTCGTCGCTGGCAAGGAAGGCGACGAAGTTGGCGACTTCCATCGGCTCGGCCATGCGTTGCAGCGCGATGACTCGCTGCACTGCGCCCAACGCATCTACGGGATCGGGCTGGCGCGCTATCCACTCGTCCACGAGTTCGGTACGCACCCAACCGGGGCAGACGGCGTTCACGCGAATATTGTGCTTACCCAGATCGAGCGCCATACTGCGCGTCATGCCGACCATCCCCGCTTTGGCCGCCGCATAGGGGAACATTCCCGGCGCGGTCATGCGAGCGTGGACGCTGGCGATGTTGATGATCGAGCCGCCGCCCGCCTTAACCATAGAGGGGATGGCGTACTTGGCGCACATCCACGCGCTTTTGAGGTCAAGCCCCATCGAGTCATCCCATTCGCTGCTGGTCATCTGCGCGGGGTCAAAGTAGAAATTTTTGCCTGCGTTGTTAACCACAATATCCAGCCCGCCAAAGGCCGCGATAGTTTGCTCGGCGGCGGCGGAGATGTGGTTTTCTTGCGTAATGTCGGTTTTGATGAACAGCGCCTTATGTCCTGCTGCTTGAATCGCGGCGGCAACGTTCGCGCCTTTCTCGGCGTTGATCTCCGCGATGGTAACAGCCGCGCCCTCTTGAGCCAGTTTCAGCGCAATCGCTTCGCCGATGCCCTGACCTGCGCCCGTTACGAATGCTACTTTCCCGTCTAAACGTCCCACTATATTGTCTCCAAGTGTTTCCGATGAAAGGGCGAGACATGTCTCGCCCCTACACAAGAAGGTTTACGTTTTATTCCGTTGGTTTTGCTGCGGATAAGCGCCGATGCCAATCATCTTTGAACAGGTTGAAATGGAAATACTGGCGTGGGTGGGCAGTGATAAAACTTTCGTCGATGGTCACGCCCAAGCCGGGGCCTTCGGGCAGGCTGAAATAGCCATCGACCACTGCCGGACAGCCGGGAGCAGCCTGCATCACATCGGCATTGGCGAAGTCGTTGAAGAACTCCTGAATTTTGAAGTTGTTGGTGCTGGCTGCGAGGTGCAGCGCTGCCGCCGTCGAAACGGGGCCGCCGACATTATGTGGCGCGACGAGGATGTAATAAGTTTCGGCCCACGCCGCGACCTTTTTGGTGTTGAGTATGCCGCCGAACGTGGTGATGTCCGGCTGAATGATGTCCGCCGCCTGCTTTTCGAACAGTTCGCGGTATTCGAACATGGTGTTGAGGCGTTCACCAGTCGCAATCGGGATACCTAGCGGCGCAACGGCGTCCATGACTTTCTTGA
Source organism: Anaerolineae bacterium (assembly GCA_014379235.1). Classification (GTDB taxonomy): domain Bacteria; phylum Chloroflexota; class Anaerolineae; order Aggregatilineales; family Phototrophicaceae; genus JACMMD01. The sequence continues at coordinate 313 of JACMMD010000334.1, read as the reverse complement.
GCGCACCGAGGTTCTCCGGTGGCACGGGTTCTTCGAGCCAAGCTGGTTCGTAAGGGGCAAGCAGGCGGGCGATTTCGATTGCGGTAACGGGGTTGAAGCGCCCGTGCATCTCGATCATGATTTCGACATCGGGGCCAACGGCATCGCGCACGGCTTCCACCAGTGATACGACGCGGCGTTTCTCAGGGCGATCTAGTTCATAGAAGCCCGCGCCGAACGGGTCAAACTTGAGTCCGAGATAACCTTTCTCGGCTACTTTGCGCGCCGCCGCGTGAAATTCTTCGGGCGTTCGTTCGACGCGATACCAGCCGTT
>JACMMD010000333.1 GCA_014379235.1 Anaerolineae bacterium | reverse complement strand
CGTATCACCGCAGGCGAAAATGTCAGGATGCGAGATCGAGCGCAAGAACATATCCGTCAAAATTTGCCCGCGCTCGTTGACCTTCAGGCCTGTTTCACGCGCCAGCTTCGGCACACTGAAGCCGCCAGTCCACAGGCACACATCGAACGGGATAAGCACGCCGCTGCTCGTGATCGCTTCGCGTTCGCGCAGTTCGCTGATAGTTGTATGATCTTGCAGCGAAACGCCTAACTCCCGCAGCGATTTCCCCATATAGTCCGCGATACCTTTCGTGATGAAACCGCCAAACTCGCCGCGTGTCACTAACTGCACCTTCACGTTCGGGAACGACTCAGCAAATTCCGCCGCCGCTTCGATGCCTGTCGCGCCGCCGCCGACAATGAGCAACCGCCCGCTAATCGCATTGAGCGCGGGTAACACCTCGCGCAGCCCTTCTATCGACATTTCGCCCGACGGTGTCAGCGTGTAGGCGTGATGGCGCACACCGGATACACTGTCGCGCTCGATGGTGCTGCCAAGCGCGTACACCAGATAATCATATCCGATTTGCCGCGCCCCATTGTCGGTTTGCAAATCGACGCGGTGCTCGTCAGGACGAATCTCCGTTACCCATCCCTGCACAAAATCAACGCCTGTACCGCGCAGCGTCTTGGTGATCGAGTGCTGTGGGATTTGCTGGTTGGCGGCCATCTGATGCAGCCGCAGCCGTTCGATAAAGTGTTCCGTCCCATTCACTAACGTAATCGTGGTCTCCGAGCGGCGTGTTTTAGCTGCCAGCCGAATTGTGGCCATCAAACCCGCGTATCCCCCACCAACGACAACGATGTGTGTTTGTTTGGTCTGCATGATGTCTGCTGCCTCATCCATTTTTCTTGATACAAGTAAGACCAGCAGCACTATGTTTTTGTGACAATGGCAACAATTTTGGTCGGCAACACCTACAGAAATTGAACCGCCAAAGTAAAATTAAGTTCATTTTTTGAAAACCGCCAAGACGCCAAGAACACAAAGACCAGAGGGGGTCGAATTCAAAAATATCTCTTGGAATTACTTGGCGACCTTCGCGTCCTTGGCGGTTAACGAAGTTTTTGCTGCCCTACGCTGCCTTCGCAATTTGCGCCATAATTGAACGCATTCGAATTGCTTAGGTAAACGGAGTCATCTCATGCCGCAGCGCAATGTCGCAATCGTGATTTTTGATGAGGTCGAAGTTTTGGCTTTCACCGGGCCCTACGAGGTATTCTCAACCACAGGCAGCCAAGACGAGGTGAAGCCGTTCAACGTGTACACCGTCACCGTCGCGGACAAGCTCAAGCCTGTGCTGGCCCGCAACGCCTTGAGCGTTAATCCCGATTACACGCTGGCGAACTGCCCGCCGCCGGATATTTTGCTGATTCCCGGTGGCTTCGGCACACGGCGCGAAATGAACAATTCGGTGCTGCTCGATTGGATCGGCCAACAAGCGCCAAGTGTCGAACTGCTGCTATCAGTATGTACGGGGGCGTTGATCTTAGGTCGCGCTGGTTTGTTAGACGGGCTAAATTCGACCACGCATCACAGCGAGTTCGATCTGCTGCGTAAAGCCGCGCCCAAAACAAATGTCCAGCCCGGCGAACGCTACATCGATAATGGTCAGGTGATTACCTCTGCGGGAGTTTCGGCGGGCATCGATTTGTCGCTGTATGTGGTTAAGCGGTTGCTAGGCGAAGATGAAGCGATCAAAACAGCACAAGACATGGAATACAACTGGAATCCGCAAGAGGAGCATCAGCCGATTTAGAACACCCTCGGCGGCTTTAGGCGCGCACCTTGAGAGCGCGAACGAAATTCACGGCAAAACCGGCCAGCACAGGGCTGAGGCTCAACAGCACGTATTCTGGCGTGTGCGCGGGGATCAGCAGGAAAATCCCTGCGCTGATGCAGATCAGCCCTAAAAAGATGAAGATTTGAACAACAACACGTTCTTGTTTGCTCAGATCAGACTGTGTAAACGCGATCTGCTGAAATTGTATTGGCTCTTGATGGAACATCTTACATCCCCCTCCGCAATACTGCACTTGTTATCATCTAATAAAACACATTAGTGCGTGATTGACAAGGAATTTTAGGCGTTATTGAGGTGATTTGAGGAATTATTTAGCTCCCCGTAATTTAGTATTCTCATCATACTGCAAATACGTATCCAGCGCTCCTATTGTTGCGGTTCTGTTAGGTGGCGTTGTGCGAGCGTTGGTTAGCCGTCGCTTGATTACGTTTCTCACATGGGTGTAGACTGGAATTCGAAACGAAGGTTGTAACGAACGGAGTTCTAAACATGCGATCTATCTATGGAGTTTTCGTCGCGCTGCTGTTGATGGCGGCGGCAGCGATTGGTGCTGTCAGCGTAAGCGCCGCGCCAGACCAGCAAAACGTTGGCTTTCCTGCTACAGCATTGCAGGACTTGAACTTGCGCGCTGGCCCCGGCCCCAATTGGCAGCGTCTTGGTGTCGTCTATGGCGGTCAATCGGTGCTGATTGAAGGTCATTCGCTGGGCAGTTTGTGGGTGCGTGGCATCACGCAGTCTGGGCAAATCGGCTGGATGTCTGGTGACTTGCTGTCGATCACGCCGCGTCAGATTCGCCAGCTTCCGGCGGTGAACACCTTCACGCCGTTCTCGCTGAATCAAGCGCCCGTCCAGCCGACACCTATCGCTGGTGTTCCGCCTGTCGTCGGTGTGCCTGTTCCCGGCGTGAACCTGCTGCAAGACCCCGGCTTCGAGGGTGCGTATACGGGTCGCGGACGCTCGGATTTCAACATTCCCGCGCCATGGGGCGTATGGTTCACCGAGCAGCCGCGCTCGTTCTCGTGGCAAAATCTACCGCCTGTCGCTTTCCCGCATCGCACCGCGCCGCAGATTCATTCCGGCTCATTGTCGCTGAACATGAACAAGGGCTTCGCCACGTTTACGGCATCGGTGTTCCAGCAGGTAAGCGTTCCGGTTGGGGTGAGAGTTCAGGCCAGCGCGTGGTCATGGCTGCACGTCTGCGAAGACCCCGGCGACAGTACACCTGACCCGTGCGGCTCGGATGCCAGTTCAGGTGCGCGTGTCCGTATCGGTATTGACCCGAACGGCGGCAGCGATCCGTACAGTCCAGAGGTTGTGTGGTCGAACTTCATTGCGCCGCATGATTTCTGGGGGCAGATGGCTATCGAAACGATCTCGACTGGCCCGGCAGTAACGGTCTTCCTGTTCGTGACGCAAGATCAGCCGCGTGCCTTCAACGATGTCTACTTTGACAGCTCATCGCTGGTGATATTCTAGTCTAATGCGTAGGGGCGCAGCATGCTGCGCCCCTACAACATATGTTTAGTTCTCTAGCCGGGGATGTTCAATCCCCGGTTATTGATTCTCGCATCAGCGCGTGATGCTGAAACCCACGGTTGCGCTGCAAGGATGGTCATCAATGCGGAAATTCCACGTCAATGAGCCAGACAAATTGGTCGTCGATAAGGCAGTAAACCGCGCCTGTGAGTTCGTTCCGTCGTCAAACGTGAACGATCCGAAGTACACGCCTTCGTCGTTACGAGTGAAGCCATCACCGTTGACGACCACCGACGCGCCGCCCGACCCCACGCTGACCGATGCCGGCCACGACATCCATTCGCTTCCGACAACCTCAGCCGACGGGACGCGGACGGTATCCGTACCTTCACACGAAGCCAATGTCTCGCTTGCTGCGTTGAAGGTGTAGCTGCCCGACAGCGGGATGATCGCACCCGCCGGAGCAGGTTGTCCACCGCCACCACCGCTAGACGTGCCGCCGCTCGATGTACCACCACCCGATGTGCCGCCGCTAGACGTGCCGCCGCTCGATGTTCCGCCAGTCGAAGGCGGTGTTGTCCCGCCGCCGTTGGTCGATGCACCGCCGCCATTCAGCGACTGTACGCCCGAACCACCGGAGCGAATCATAGGCGGCGCGTCCGTGACCGCCACCGACTCGCAGCCGCCTGCACCGACGACCTCAGTCTGCGCGACCCAGATTTCTACTGCGGCGCTTTGTGGAGCAGCATCGCTCTTGTTGAGTTGATACCACACGCTGCCATCCTCGGCCACGAAGCGTGCGATCACCACAAACTGCTGACCGGCGGGCAAGAAAGCGATTGCCCCACGCGCCGGCCCCGGCCCCACACGCAGAGTCGCTGTGCCTGCGGTATCTACGCTGATGGTGCATGGTTCAGCAGGCGCAGTTTGCGCGACGGTGGTGTTCTCTGTCGTGGTCTCTGCTGCTGCACCCGGATCGCCTACGATTGAAGCGATGATCGTGTCGATCTGTGGCAAAGCGGCATCCAATTCTCCAGCAGCGGCGTAAACATCGAACGCCGCCAGAACCGAACCTTCCATCTGCACAACGCTCAAACGCCCGTCGCGGCTTTCGACATCAGATGTGTAGCGCCAACTCGCTATCGGATGGCCGTTCGACAGCGCTTCCTCAATGGTGTTGTTGATGGGTTGGCCGGGATGCAGCAGCGTATTCAACGCGATCAACAGCGCCGCCGGGTTCTTCACGCTGGCCATGCCCGTCATCTGCGCCACGAGACCCGGCTCAAGCGCATAAATCGTAACCGCATCGTCGGCGCTGGCAAGGTAGTAGCCGCCGAACTCCTCGTCTACCGAAGCGACCCAATCTTCGGGGATCGTCACACTGTAACTATCGGACAAATCCACCACGCGCACGGATTCTTCCTGTGCAAAAAGCGGCGCGACGTTCACAACCGCAAGCATAAATACTAGTAATGCGCCAAAAAAGAACTTTCTCACGACGTCCCCCTGAATGACCTGTTGCAGCCGGGACTTAGAACACCAGCTACACTAACGTTACTTACGGATTATAACGGGAGTGGCTTACAAACGCGATTAACGCGGAGCGAACATTTCGCGGTAGACATTAACAGTCACCGCCGCGATTTGTTCATGGGTGAAGTGTGCCAGCGCCCGTTCACGCCCCGCTTGCGCCAGCCTCGAACGCAAACCCGCGTCGGTTTGCAGCGCCGACAGTTGAGCCTTCAATGCGTTCACATCGCCTTCAGGAAAGATTAAGCCCGCGTCACCGATCACGCCGCGAATCGCGCCGCTGTCCGAGCCAATGACAGGCACACCTGAAGCCATAGCCTCAACCAACACACGCCCGAACTGCTCTTTCCAGTTGTGGCGCGTCAGCGATGGCAGCGCCAACACGTCCAGTTTGTGATACTGCGCGGGCATCTCAATCGACGGTATCAAGTCGTGAAAGTCAACGTTCGCGCCCACACCGAGCCTCGACGCTTGGGCTTGCAGCGCGCCGCGTTCGGGGCCCGCGCCGACGATGTTGATACACCAATCGCGGTTCGGCAAACGCGAGGCCGCCTCGATCAGCAAATCGACACCCTTCTCGCTCACCAGCCGCCCGAAATAACCGATGGTGAACGAACGCGGCTCAGGCGAAGTCACAGGCGAGAACAACGTCGGGTCAGTGCCGAACTGCGGAATCATCGCCAACGGCCCGCGATAGCCTTTCTCGCGCCACACTTGGGCGGCGCTGTCCGTACCCACCAGCGCATAATCCACGCTTCGCAGCACCCAGCGTTCGCCCAAGCGAAAGGGGTCAGGGTAGCGGCGGTTGATGTTCTGCCAGCTAAAGAACAGCGACTTCGCCCCGACTCGCCGCGCATGATACAGCGCTTGCCATGTCGCCGCGTTATACGGTTCTTCGTCGATGTGGACAATATGCGGGCGAAAAGCGCGCATGTGTTGGCCGAGCGTGGGGTAATGGTGCAGGTGAAAATTGCCGTTGAAGCGAATCGGGATGCTCTCTAGACGATAGCCTTCGGTGTAGACGCGCTCTAGCGGAGTTTCGCCGCGTTCATCTTTCCACGATGGCGGCACAAGCGTCAGCAGGTCGATGCCTAATTTGGCGATTTCTTCCAGCTTGCGCTGATAAACGCCGACAATGCAGGCTTTGGAGAGCATCAAAACGCGAAGGGGGCTGTCAGGAGAGCCATTAGCCATTAGCGGTTAGCAATCAGCCAATGCGCCATCGGTTGAAAACCGACGGCTGTCCCAATACCAAACCCGCAAAAGGGGTTATAGTCGATTAGTCCAGTCCCTTTAGTGGACTTTGTTTTCCCCGTAGCTAGGGTTTTTGAACCCCTAGCGGCAACATCCTTTACGGCAAACAAGTGCAAATCCATTCTACGTTATTGTAGTGGCAATCCACCGTATCGCCCGATGACCACCAAAAACCGGAGTCGATCTTAAATCCGTCTGCGTTAGCAACCAGAGTTTGTTGACCACATTGTTCGTCTAATGCCTGCTGGATGTAAGGCAGAGCGACAGCGACTTGCAATTGATAACCTAGAAAATAGAATGCAACGAGGATAACAACAAAGCTCACCTGCAATACACCCATTATGGGAACAAATTTGTTGGTGATTCTTTTGCGTGTCAGCAGGAAGAATACCCCTGTCACCCCGATTGACGCAGTACAACTCATCGCCAGCGCAAACGGCAGATCATAAAACACGGGCATAACGTTAGGTTTCTACCAATTCGTGAGTCACATAGCGATACTCAGGCACGCGAGTCTTTTCCGCGTCCGCCGAGCTTTTGTAGATTTCAAAGTCCGACAGCACTCGTGCCACTTCGACACTGTGAACGCCATCGTTCAACGATTGAAAGCGCACTAGCCATCTATCGCCCTCAAGCGGCTGGGTCTCCAGCAAACGGAAGGCCCCCATATCATGGTCGTTCGCCTGCTGATACAGATAATATTCCGCCGCCTGAACCGCCTCGTCATAGCACGAGCGTCCGCGATAATGTTCCAGCGTAATTCGGCTGGCGCGATAATCTTCAACGATGGTGGCCGCGTCAGCAGGCTCAAGATAGCCGTAAGTCAAGCCGTGCGGCAAACAGGACAGCGTCGCCGCGAAGCGATGCCCGCCGATATGCGTTGTCTGCCACACGCTGACATCCGAACCCTGTGCGGCTTTGGTCAGCGCGTCGACCATCGGCAAGCCATAACGGGCGCAGCTTCGGTCACGCTTGGCGTTAGTGCAGCAGATAATCACGCGCTCATCACTGCGAAACGAGTCGTAGAATGCTTCGCCGGAAACGATGGCGGCGATGTCCAATCCAAGCAGCCCTTCGTAGCCGTCTAACTGAAATTTGTACAAATGCGGCGCGCTGTCGTTAGCAATAGCGACGTAAAACGTATGAGCCGCCGTTGTGCGTGACGACTGCTTGATGAACTGCATCCGTGAGTTGGGGATGGCTTTCAAGTGTGCGCCGAGATGGGCTTTCACGTCCGGTGAGAGGTCGCTTTCGGGGAAGGCGTCGAAGCCCCATGGCCGCGTATTTTCCAGCAGCAGCCACACATCGACGCGGGTCGCTGTTCCCGGCAGCTTTTCGCCCACAGCACGGCACAAATCAACACAAAAGAAATTCGGGTCGGCGGGCATTGATTGTTCCTAAAATCGTTTGTGGTAGGGGCACGATATATCGCGCCCGTACAGATTACCCTATCTTACGGGCCATCCACAACCGCCGGACGGCGCAGCATCCCGATCAAAATTGCCAGAATCACCTTGACCATGTAGTAGCCGGAGCGTAACGGCGTGATCGATGATTGGCCGCCGTAGCGCGGATTCATCGTCACAGGGATTTCGCGGATACGCAGCCCGGCCCGATGCAGCATGACGACGGCTTCCGGTTCGGGATAATCGTGCGGATACAAGCGGGCACACAGCGACAGAGCGCGTCGGTTGCTGGCGCGGAAACCCGATGTCGGGTCGGTGATGTTCTCGCCTGTGAGCTTCGAAATGATGTTGGCTAGTATCACAATACCGAAACGCCGCAGCTTGGGCGTAACATAGCCGCGATCTTCGATGTAACGCGAACCGATCACCACATCGGCCTCACCCTTGAGCAGTTCATCCAGCAGCAGCGGAATCTCGGCGGGGTTGTGCTGACCGTCGCCATCGTTCTGTACGGTGACCTGATAGCCGCTGCGCGCCGCGTACAGGAATCCCGTTTGCACCGCCGCGCCGATGCCCACGTTATAGGGCATGTTCAGCACGATTGCGCCGCAGGACGCGGCAATCTCGCCAGTGGCATCCGTCGAGCCATCGTTGATGACCGCAATATCGGCCCATGCAGCATGTTCGTGAATCTGCGCGATCACGCGGGCGATGCTTTCGGATTCGTTCAGCGCCGGAATAATGACGAGGGTTTTGGGGTAAGAGTGTTCAGTCATCAGTTTACAGTGGTCAGTAAAGCCCGTCGCAATTATGCCATTCGACGTACAACATGCTATCCCCAACTGAAAACTGACTACTGTTTACTGACAACTGCATACAATTCTTCATACTGTTCGGCCACATGCGCCCAACTGTACCGAGCCTCGATGAGTGTGCGCCCGTTTGCCGAAAGCTGGCGCTGTAACGCCGCATCGCCAAGCAGTCGCAGAGTTGTCTCAGCCATGTGTTCCACATCAGCCACTAGAACCTCACGCTCATGCTGAACGGCAATTCCATCGACGCTCAACGGCGTAGCCACCACAGGCAGCCCCATCGCCAGCGCTTCCAGCACCTTGTTCTTGATGCCCGCGCCGATTTTCAACGGAGATATAAACGCTGTCGCCTGTGCCAGATACGGGCGCAAATCGTCCACGTAGCCCGTCACGGTGATGGCCGAATTGTCGTTGGCCAGTGCT
>JACMMD010000029.1 GCA_014379235.1 Anaerolineae bacterium | reverse complement strand
ACGAATATGTGCGTCCTACATGGCAAAAGCGACCCCGCCCACAAATCGTCAGCGCTGACGGTAACGGTGCTAGTCCGAAGTCATGGGGCGCGACCATTCCCGGACGCCCTGCTCCACTCAACGGCGGCACACCATCGAACGGCGGCTTACCCGCGCTTGATCGTACCGCTAAGTTGTTCATCGGTGGCAAGCAAGCGCGACCCGATGGCAACTACAGCCGCAATGTTTTCGGCCCCGATGAGCAGACCATTGGACAAGTCGCGGATGGCAATCGCAAAGACATCCGCAACGCCGTCGAAGCCGCCCATTCAGCCTCAAAATGGGCCAGCCAAACCGGACACAACCGCGCCCAAATTCTGTACTACGTTGCCGAAAACCTGAACGCTCGCGCCACTGAGTTTGCACAGCGTATCGTCGCTATGACCGGACGAACCCTCGACTCAGCTAAGACCGAAGTCGAACTCGCCGTTGAGCGCCTATTCACCTATGCTGCATGGGCCGATAAATTCGGCGGCAGCATACAGGAAACACTCATGCGCGGGCTAACTATCGCTGTCAACGAACAAATCGGCGTGATCGGCATCGCTTGTCCCGATGAATACCCGCTCTTAGCGTTCATCGCATTATTGGCTCCGGCAGTCGCTAGAGGTAACACGATTGTCATCATACCTTCGGAGCGCTTCCCATTGAGCGCTACTGACTTCTATCAAATTTTGGAAACATCCGACGTTCCGGCAGGCGTGGTCAACATCGTCACAGGCAGCCGCGATCACCTGTCCAAAACTCTTGCCGAACATGATGATGTAGACGCGATGTGGTACTTTGGAACAGCCGAAGGTAGCCAGCAGGTCGAGGCAGCATCAGCCACCAACATGAAACGCACATGGGTCGACTATGGCGAAGCTCGTGATTGGACAGACACGCATCAAGGCGCTGGCGAAGAATTTCTGCATGAGTCGATTCAGGTGAAAAACATCTGGGTTCCAACAGGCGAATAATGCTCGTCGCCCCACAAAACGAATGCGGGCCGCTCTCGATGGAGAGCGGCCCGCGTTTACTTATCCAAAACTACAGAAGCTGAACTACATCGACACTGCTGGCACAGCGGTGCAGTCGCCAGCGATAGTTACCGCATCTTCACGAACCCAGCCCATGTCGATCTGATACCAAACCATGCCATCTGCGCCAGTTGTCTGGCCGATGACGTTCATCGGGGTATTGCCCGACAGGCTGCCCGCGACTTCGGCATTGGTATCGGGAGCGGTGCGAACGTTGGTGTTATCGCCCGCAACCGTGCAAGCACCAGTCGTCATTGCAGCGTCCTGTGTTGCTTCGCCAGCAGGAGCCATAGCACCCGGCTCAGGGGCCATACCGTTGGCATCAGCAGTACCGACACCATTCAACGCAATGAACGGGGTCACTGCCTGAACCGTGAAACCAGTCGTCAGTGCATTGATCGCGTCCGCGCCGGGGAATGCTGCCGGGCCGACGAAACCATCCGCACCTTCGAGGAAGGGCGTGAAGAACGGCACAACATCCGACGTGTTCCAGAACAGCGGCTCTTTCAAGACTTGGAACGACGGTTGCAGACCGCCCATCAAGCGGATCAGCGCCTGATGTTCGGCTTCTACACCGGAGACCTGCGAAGTGGTTGCCGCCAGCAGCGGTTCACCGAGTTCGGCAAAACGGCGAGTCGCGGCCAGATACGCCGCCACAAACCAGTTCTCAGCGACATTGCTCGTGGCCACGAACCTTGCGCGGTTACTGAACAGGTCTTCCGGCACGAAGAATTCCGTCGCCACCGGCACAGCGCCGTTGGCTTCGAGGAACAGCTTATGCTGAAGTTCCGAGTCGAGGAACGCCTTGAGCCAGCCGACTTCTTGCTCGCTCAAGCCGAGTGCGTCCGCCGAGTTGATCGCTGTGTAGTAGTGAACACAAGCGAACGTTTCTGCGGTAGCAGCCAAATTGAGCATCGTCTGCGGATCATCGCCTTCGCCTTGCCCGAAGACACGGCTGTAACCAAATAGCTGATTGAAGCCTAGAGCCGCCGCGCCTGCTGCCGCTGCGCTGCCCTTCAAGAGAGACCGACGTGAGATGTTGTTCACTTTCAAGACCTTTCACTGTTAAAGCCAAAGTCACATAAAGAGAGATAAAGCCTGTTTCGGGGCATTGGAGTAAAACGGCACGTTTGACGACGTTATCGGTGAAAGGTGAGTGTGATGGTATGAACAAGTCGAAACAGCCAAAACATGATCAACTAAGGAGTCGATAGTGTCCTTTCTCAGACAATAAGACCCATCTAGTAATAATCAGCCCATGTTGAAAACTGATTACCACTTATACACCTTAGTTCGAGGAAATTAACTGTGCGGATTTATGAAAGCGGATAAACTCATCTGCCGCTAATATATTATACCGAAATAATAAGTTACCGAGCTAAATCTTTCTCATAGAGCATTTAACAAGATGCCGCCCATTTCATCGGCGGTGAGTCTAATTGGGTTCCCTTGCATTGAGCTAGAACCCGCCGCTTTTTCCACCACCATTGGAATATCCGCTTCTGTCATGCCATAAGCCGACAGTCGCGCAATTTGCAGCGCTTGGCACAATGCATGAGCACTAGCCACACCGTCACGCGCCGTTGCTGATGTCGTTCGAGTGAGCAATCGCGCAATTTCGTCATAGCGTGGCAGGGCATCGCTGTCCGGCTGGCGCTGCTGCAAAGCACGGACATTCGTTTCCATCACCAGCGGCAGCAGCACCGCGCAAATTGCCCCATGCGGCGCGTCGAACATCCCGCCGAGTACGCCCGCGAAACCATGTACAGCGCCCAATTTTGCATTTGCCAGCGCCAGCCCGCTAAATAGACTGGCAATCGCCATATCTTCACGCGCTCCGGCATCGTCGCCATGTTCAAATACCCGCCGCAGCGAACGCGCAGCACGGGTAATTCCTTCCCGACACAAAGAATCAGTAAGAGGGTTCGCCTTATTCGATACGAACGGCTCAATCACCTGTGCCAGCGCATCCATGCCCGTGCTAGCCGTGACTGCTGGCGGCAGGCTGTATGTCAGCGCTGGATCAACCAATGCCACACGCGGCAGCATATACGGGCTGCGTAGGCTGACCTTGACCTGATGCTCAGGCGAATCCAGAACGGCATTGCGCGTCACTTCCGCGCCTGTTCCGGCTGTGGTCGGGATAGCGATGTAGGGCGCAGACGGCTTGGAGAGTGCTTGACCGCGCCCGATGACTTCGAGATAGTCAAGCGGGTCGCCGCCGTTGGACACTAAAACAGCAATCGCTTTGCCCGCGTCAATGGCGCTGCCGCCGCCAAAACCGATGACCACATCGCAGCCCGCCGCCAGAGCCTGCGCCACCCCTGCGCGGGCGAGTTCCACCGTCGGTTCGCTGCTGACGCTGAACACGGTGTACTGAACTCCAGCGGCTGTGAGTAGATCGTATAACGGTTGAGCGCGTTCGGGGCTGCCGCCAACCACAACCAGCGCGTGACTGCCGAGGCCCGCCGCAATCTTGCCTGCTTCGGATAGCGCACCCGTACCAAAAATGATCTGCGTGGCTGTCGCAAACTCAAACCGCGTTGTCGGCATCGTTATTTCCAGTCGGAATCTTGCGGGAAAATGTTGTTGTAGCGCACTGCCGTTCGTGCCGCCGCCATCATATCCGTAACAGTGTCACGCCACGTCAGATAGTGCGCTGTTTCGCGGTGCTTGGGATGGTCGTCCGGCGACTTATAGACTTCCACCAGTACGAAGCGCGTCGGGTCATCTTCCTGCTGGTACACGTCGAAACGCACGACACCCGGCTCGTTGACGCTGTTGCGCGCGTTTTCTACCGTCGCTGCGCGAAACTCCTCGACAAACTCCGGCTTCGCTTGAACATGAACGTGGATAACGTACATCAATGGACTCCTTTGATCAAATGAAATGTGGCGCTTGGATTTCAAGAATGGACATAAGGCTCAGTTTTCAAGGGCGCGCTCAAAGCGCTATAGTTCTTATAAGAGAAGGTTATGATAACTTCCTTGCAGGTTTTTGCAAAACACGGCACAGCGAAGACTCACTCTACCCAAGAAAGCGTCCCTCATGAATGCACTTGAGATCGATCTAAATACTGGCTACCCTGATGTTGCCGCGATGCCAAACTCGACGCTGGCCGAAATCGCCGCCGATGTCATAACTTCCGGCAGAGGCTTACAATACGCCGGAACATTGGATGGCATCCGCGCCTTACGCACAGAAGTCGCTCGTTTCCTTAACGGTCACCTTTACACCGGGATCGACCCCTCTGAGTTGATGATTACATCGGGCGCGATCTCCGCCGCCGATATCGTTTGCCGTGCCCTGACACAGCCCGGCGATGTCGTTATCACCGAAGACCCGACCTTTTTCTACAATATCAACGTCTTTCGCATGAGCAATGTCGAAGTCGTCAGCGCGCCGATGATAAGCGAAGGCATCGACCTACAGGCCGTCGAAGCTTTGATCGAGCGCTATGGCAAGCGCGTCAAAATGCTGTACACCATTGCGTCATTCCACAATCCAACCGGTATCAACGCCACGCTGGAAAACCGCAAGCGCCTTATCCAGTTGGTGCAAACACATGACTTCACCATTGTTGAAGATTCAACCTATCAACTACTGTACTATGACGACACCCCGCCCCCACCAATGTTCAAGCAGTTAACCAAAGATGACCATGTTGTCGCGCTCGGCTCGTTCTCGAAACTGGTCGCGCCATCACTGCGGCAAGGTTGGATATGGGCCACGCCGCCGCAAATTACGCGCTTTAAGCAGTTCAAATCCGACGCCGCGACCAGCCTGCTCTCCTCTGAAATCTTGACCGACTATCTCAAATCAGGAATGCTCGATTTGCATATTTGCGATCTGCGCGAGTTCTATGGGGCACGGCGCACAAGCATGGCCAACGCGCTAAAAGCTCACATGTCGGATTGGGCTGAGTGGACAAATCCCGATGGCGGCTTCTTCTCGTGGATCACCCTGCCGAAAACGATCTCCGCTTCCAAAGTCCGTGAAGCGACGCTGGCACAAGGCGTAGACTTCATGCCCGGTTTTCAGAGTTTCGTCGCCAAAGTGCCAGATCGCTATATCCGGCTGTGTTTTGCGATGCTGCCCGAAGCCCAACTTGAAGCGGGAGTTGCCGTCATTGGCGCTTGTCTAAAAGAGATGCAGCCGTAGCGCACAACCCATAGCGCCGAATTGCGTATAGCCTTTTGCAGAGTAAGTTTAAGAAAGCGGACGAATAACGCTATGGATAATATCCTCGATAGAATACTCACAATCATCGTCGGCTCGTTTACGACGGTGACGCAAAACGTCGTCAAGAACGTCGGCGCGCTGGAAGACTTTTTCTATGTTAAAGTCTGGGGCTTATCGTTCATCGTGCTTGGCTCACGGCAGACGGGCAAAACCACGCTCATCGAATGGCTCAAGCGCAACATGGACTCGGACTCGATCAATGACTTCGCGCCCGATCCTACTGCCGCAGGTGGCGATGCAGTTACGGATTTTGCCGCGCAGTTAGACAACGACAAATATCTCAAACTGAAAGCAAGCCGCGACGTCGGTGGTGAATATGCCATGTGGGAAACCGACTGGATTGACTTGTTCCGCGAAGCGCAGCCGCGTGGCATCATCTTCTTGGTTGACCATACCAACATCGTTCAACACAAAGACGCGCTCAACTTCGTGCTGCAAATGATCGACGAAGAACCGACTTCCGCCAAAAACCTCAAAGCCTTTTTCGTGCTGGTCAACAAGTCTGACCTGTGGCGCGGCGAAACCAATCTCGATGACATCCTCGACAACTACCGCAACGAGCGTAAACGCTTACGCACTCAGGCCGAGCGTCTCGGCTATAAGTGGTCATTTGGCGAGGGTAGTTTGATGTCAGGCGATGGCGTCGGACAGTTCATGCGGAAGTTCTTCAACACGCTCCGCCCCAAACCAAAATCGCAGCCGTAGCGCATCGCAGCGTACAGCCACCATGCAGCAGCTAATCATCGAATACGTGCTTGAAGGCGCTCGGCGCGGCTACAACTTCACCACGCCTACACGCGGCATAAGCGAAGAAATGCTCAAAACAATCTGGCGCGCCGCCATGCCACGCGGTCAAGGATGGGGCGCGCCGCTGTATGCCGATGCTGTTTCGCTAAAGTGCTTTCCAGTGAACCCGACTCTGATGGCGCTTTCTAGTGTGACAGTTACAGATAAGCGCGACGAGAGCGGACGCGCAGGCATTCGCCGCGCCACTATCGACCTCTGGAGTATGGACGAGTGCAGCGACCAGCTTCAAGCACGGTTGGAGAGCTATCCCGACCACGTTCAAGCCCGGATTGAACCCATGCCCACGTTGTCACAGCGCAAGCAGATCATCAACCGCTCTCTTCCCAAAATGAAAGGCAGCCCGCAGGTCATCATCTCGCGCCCGTATCAGGGCATTGGTGATTGGCAGATCGTGGAAGCACTGGTGATTAAGCTGGCATTATCTCGTACCGGCCCGATGCGGCGTTGGGGCAAGATTATCCCTTTTACAACGCTGGCGCTCGATTACCATGACGAGTCAAACCTCGTCGCGCTGCCTAAACAGCAGATCAGTGAGGGCGTTTCCACGATTGAAATTCCTTAGAATCAAAAGGGCGCAGTCGACTGCGCCCTTTTGGTTATGGGATTGCTGTTACTAGATGACGCGCACTGGTGTGCCCACCGAAGCGAAGTTGAAGAACCACTCCGCCTCCGATGTCGGCAAGTTGACGCAGCCATGACTCATCGGGCGGCCAAAGCTGTTATGCCAGTACGTGCCGTGAATACCATAGCCTTGAAAGAAGTACATTGTGTAAGGCACTTGCGGTAGGAAATAATCCGGCCCGCTCATATCATCGGCTACATACTTCACATAGACGCTGTAATCACCGAGCACGGTTGGCGTTGCAGGCAATCCCGTCGAAACCAGATGCGAGTGTACCATCTCACCGTTTTCATAGGCATAAATGCGCTGCTGGCTGGTATCCACCAGAATAGAGCGACCACTGCTGCGCGGTGCAGGTGGGATATTCGCGGGCACGTATTCGCCACCCGCCGGAACGATCAACTCCTGCCCGATCCAGATCACATCGGGGTTGCTCAGGCCATTCATCGTCACCAGATCGTCTATGGTTACGCCGTACTGTCGGGCAATCAGCGCCAATTCTTGCCCGCGCTCGACAATGTGCGTAGTCGTCTCGCCCGTATAGCTGCTCAAGCGCTCATCTTCGGGCGGCTCGACCTCGATCATGTTCAGTTCGAGAATTCCGTCAGCCAGTTCGCCCGCCGTATCACGCCGCAGCCGATCCAGCATCACCGGGATTTCCATTGAGCGCCCGATCTGCGGCGGGTCTCCCGGCACGGCATCGATATTGGCTTCTTCGCTGAGGTTCACCAGCGCGGTTTGCGCCTGATTGAGATCAACGCTGTAAACGGGCTGCACTTGCGAGTTAGCAGCCGCGTTTTCTGCCAATTGCATCGTGGCCTCAACGTTTAGAGTAACGCCTAAATCAGCGAGGGACAGCGGCCAACTTCGAGAGCCATCCATCGCCGTCACTGTTTGCGCGGCAAGCCCCTGTTGCAGCATTTCGGTGGCTTCATCAACAGAGTGATCGCCGATAGGCAGGCCAGCCGCCGCCACGCCAGATGCTATACGATCTTCCGATAGCAGCAGCACCGCGACGACAGCAACCAGCGCCATCAGCATAGCAAAACCCGCCGCGACTGCCCCACCAACGATCAGCCATGGCATCCAACGTTGGCTCTTCGCACGCGGCGTAGAACGACGCGGTAAAGGCTGTCGTGATGGATTTTGCTGCGGCGGGTACGGTTGATGATTGGGGTTAAAATTAGCATTCGTGTTCATATGATTAGTTTATCACAAACGCCCAAAAACAGTCTGATTAGTTGTGATTGCTCACTCTACGATTTCCCTACGCAATGGTCTCTTTGCGCGGCCCCGACAATCGTTTACACTTGCGCGCAAGTGTTTGAAGTTGATCTGATATAGAAAGGGTTTCACGAATGCCGATATACGGCGCGAACCACACCAGCTACACCGTCAGCGATCTTGACCGCTCGGTAGCTTTTTACCGCGATTTGTTGGGGCTTGAGGTTGTGCATCAACGCCCGGAAATCACCAATGCTTATTGGCGTGCTGTAGTCGGTTTTCCCGATGCTCAAGCCCGCGATGCGTTTCTCAAAATTCCCGGCTCAGATCATCATATCGAGTTGATCCAGTACCGGCATCCGCTTGGCACACCCCAAACGCTCACACCTAACAACCCCGGCAGCAGCCACGTCGCTTATTATGTTGACGATTTAGTGCCGTTTTTTGAGCGTCTCAAAGCGGCGGATGTTCAGTTCATCAGTGAACCGATTTATCTGGACGAAGGCCCCAATAAAGGCGGTTGGGCGCTGTACATGAAAGACCCCGATGGCATTGTGATTGAGTTGTTCCAACCCGTGAAGAAATAGTTTCATAGGGGCGACGCATGCGTCGCCCCAAATTTGGTCTTATAGCTGCGGATACTGTACGCGAATCCCCGGCACATCCATCGCGGCGGTGATGATGTTCCAGCCGCACAAGTTAGCGATGAGCAGTGTTTTCATGTCCGGCCCGCCGAACGCGATATTCGTTGGTGCGATCAGCAGCGATTGTTCCCAGTCATCGTACATCAACTGCAACGCCCCATCGGCACTCACGCGGTAAATCACGTTCGGGTTATAGAACGAAATCCATAAATCCCCCGCCTCATCGAACGCCACACCGTCGGGAACCATACGTGGCAGTTCGACCACAATCGAACGCGCCCCTGCCGAGCCATCCGCATTGATCGGAATGCGTGAAATTAGCGGCGGTGAAGACTCCACCACGTACAGCGACTTTCCATCCGGCCCTAAACACATGCCGTTGGTGAAGCCGTTCGCGGCGGTAGACCAAATTTCGCCTTCGCCCCCCGGTTTGACGCGCCAGATGAAACCGTTCTTCTGGGCCCATGCGCCAGAGTCAGATACGTACAGGTTTCCGGCGGCATCGAAAACCGGATAGTTTGGGACGCTCATGTTTTGACCGCCGCCACCATCCGAATACTTCGAGGTCGTGCCATCCGGTGTGATTTTCACGATTTGTTTTACACCTTGATCGCAGGCATAGATGTTGCCCGCCGCATCATGTGCCAGACCGAGTACAAACCCACCCGTATTTGCGAACTCCTCGGCGGTCTGCGCCTCAAGGTCTAAGCGATAGACCTGCCCCGCCTCGCCGCCAGCATAGGCTTTGCCATCCGGCCCCCATGCAACCCCTTCAGGATGATCGAGTCCCGGCGGGAAAAGCGTCAACTCCAGTAATTTAGTCTCTTGCATTATTGTTCTCCAAAGCTTGGCTCTAAAGCATTCTCAAACGCTTCTTCGAATGGGTAGAACAAATGGTACGCCGTCCAACCGCCATCGACGCGCAGCACATCACCAGTGACATAAGACGCCTCGTCACTGGCTAGAAACAGCACCGCTTCGGAAACCTCGTCCAATGTACCCATGCGTCCCATTGGGATGCGGCTGTGGTACGTCTGCTCGGTAACAAGCCCTTGATCGATGCCCTGCTGCACCAGTTCGGTCATGACCACACCCGGCGCAACCGCGTTGACACGAACGCCGTGTTCGGCCCATTCCGAAGCCAGCACCTTCGTTAGCATAATCAGCCCGGCTTTCGCAGACGAGTACGGTCCGCGTCCTTTTTGAGCGAACAGCCCGTTCACTGACGAGATATTGACGACGCTGCCTTTGCCCTGCTTAATCATCACCTGACCAACGCGCTGCGCGCAGTAGAACGGCCCCGAAAGCAGGACACTGATGTCCGCGTCCCAATCTTCGGGCGCTAGATCGACAGCATATCCCTTATGCGCGATTCCAGCATTGTTCACCCACACGTCGATACGCCCGAAGCGCTCGACAATCGCATCGACCACTCGTGCCACTTCCGCCGATTTGCTTACGTCAAGCTGTTCATAATGCGCGCCGAGCTTTTGTGCTGCTGCCGCGCCAAGTTCGACGTTCAACTCCGCGATAACGACCTTTGCGCCTTCCCCCGCGAATCGTTCTGCCAGCGCATAGCCAATGCCGCGCCCCGCGCCCGTAATCACCACTACTTGATCTTGAAACCGCAGCATGGCTGTCGCTTCTCCGTTCATAGTGGCAGATTACCCCACGCCGTCCAACCGCCATCGACAGTGAGTGTCGTCGCCGTGATATAGCTGGCGCGGTCACTCACTAGGAACTGCACTGCTTTGGCAATTTCTTCGACTTCACCGGGGCGACCCATCGGAGTGCGCTTTTCGTACTGCGTCAGCGAGGCGATACCCTCGTCAACCATCTGTTGCAGCATCGCCGTGCGCGTCACTCCCGGCGCAACACTGACTACCCGAACGCCATGCCGCGCCCATTCCGTGCCGACATTCTCAGTCAGGCTGATGACACCCGCTTTAGCCGCGTTATACGCCGAACGCATCGGCCACGCGCCCAAGCCACCAATCGAACTGATGTTGAGAATGACGCCTTTGCGCTGCCGCAGCATCACCCGCCCCACCGACTGCATACACAAAAACACGCCGTTGAGCATCACGTCAATCTGGCGATTCCAATCGTCTAGCGGAAAGGTTTCCGTCGGGCCGATCTGCGCCAAGCCCGCGTTGTTGATGAGAATATCGATATGCCCATATTGTGCCGCAACGGCCTGCGCCATTGCCTCGACGCTTTCCGCATTGCGAACGTCAACCTCGTGAAAACTGGCCTTATGTCCGGCAGATGTCAATGAGTCAACTGCTTCTTTTCCTAAAGCCGGATTGAACTCCGCGATGACGATCTCCGCGCCCGCTCCAGCAAGCTGCTGTGCGATGCCGAATCCTATTCCGCGCCCGCCCCCTGTCACGATAGCGATGCGTCCGTTTAATTCCCCCATAGAAACTCCAATGAACCTTGCGGTTATATAATCCGATTTTGTTTATAATTTATAATCGCAGTAGATAGTCTTTGCAAAAAGAGCATTTGGAGAGGAGCAAGATATTTTGGGTATTCTTCAAGACCGTGTGGCGATTATCACAGGCGGCGGACAGGGCTTAGGTGCAGCAATCGCCCGCGAATACGCCCGTGAAGGCGCGATTGTCGCCATTTTAGACATCAACCCCGATACCCTAGCTGAGGTCAGACAGGAGATCGAAAGCGCTGGTGGCATAGTTCGCAGCTATGCATTCGACATCACCGACTACGAGGCTTATGCGCGCTGTGTGCAAGACGTGATCGACTGGCAGGGGCGCATCGACATTCTGGTCAATAACGCGGCTATCGCCTTTTACGGCACGATCTTGACCGACACTTTGGAAAACTGGCGCAAGCAAATCGCGGTCAACCTCGAAGCCGTGTACATGGGTTCAAAGCTGGTCGCGCCGCACATGGTCAAGCAGATGAACGGACGCATCATCAGCATCGCCTCGATACAAGGCTTCGCGGCTAGCGGCGAAGCAGGGGCGTATAACGCGGCTAAAGGCGGCATCCTTGCCTATACCAAGTCGATGGCAGTAGAACTTGGGCGCTACAACATTCTGGTGAACGCTGTCGCCCCCGGCTTCATGCGTACCCCGATGTCGTTTGTGGATGGGGTTGATGAAACGACCACGCCAGACTTTATCGAGTGGTACGTCAACCGCCACAAAGTGCCGATGGCTCGCACCGGACTGCCCGAAGATGTATCTGGTACTGTGGTCTTTCTAGGCTCGAACTACTGCCGCTACATGACCGGACAATTACTTGTCGTAGATGGTGGGGTAATGAGCACATTTTAGGCTACACTTGATATAGTATTCCTTTTTGGCGTTTCGGTAGAATATATAATAGACTGTTTATATATTCTCCGGCACTGCGTTATAATGGCAACCATTACACGCAGCATTTTGTACGTACATTCGGTTCGTTCATTGAGAGAAAGCACAGGCACATGAAAAAGAGAATTTCAAGTTCCCAGATTTCACGCCGCTCCTTCCTGAAAACCAGCGCGGTTGGACTTGGTGCAGGCATGAGTCTAGCAGGTGCGCTGCCAGCCCTTGCAGCGCCATCCAAGCGCCTACAAGACACATCGTTGGCGTTATGGTGGTGGGCAGACGACATCCCCACCTTCACCCCGTGGATTGATGATACCGTTGCCCGTTTCGAAGCCGAAAATGCTGGTGTCAGCATCGACACATTAGTTCAAGACGTTTGCTGCATCATCTCGCAATTCTCGACAGCAGCCGCAGCAGGCGAACCACCGGACATTCAATTCCTGTTCAATGGTCTTTATCACATGGAAAACGTGTGGCAGGGCTACCTTGACCCCGTTGACAACTACATTCCGCTTGAGGTCGTTGAAGCATCTAATCCCACGCGCATGAGCTACTACGACGGCCACTACTACCGCGTCGGTTGGTATCCCGTTCCTTTGATTTGGGAGTACAACAAAGACGTGTTCGATCAAGCAGGTCTGGATGCTGATAACCCACCCCTCACATGGGATGAGTGGATGGGCGCAGCAGATGCCCTCAAAACGGCAGGCTTCACGCCCTTCGGCGGCGGCTTGAGCGATGGTTTCTGGGGCGAATGGTATCTTGGCAACTCATTGGTTCAAAGCCTCAACAATGGTGGCGAAGCCATCGAGTTGTTCATCGGTGATCGTGACTTCCGCGACCCACAGTATTACGAATTCTGGTCAAAACTGGAAGAGATGGTCGCGGCGGGCTTCATGAACGATGACATGCTGTCGATTGACCTGTTCACGGCTATTGGCAAGGTTGTCACCGGCGAAACCGCCGTCACACAGACTGTCGGCCCCGTTGTGCCTTCGCATATTGCCGAACTTGGTGATCGGATCGGCTTGATGGTCATGCCCGTGTTCGGTGAGGGCGCACTGGCCGGCCAACCAGTTACGGATACACAGGGTTGGGGCATTCCCTCAGCAATCGCGCCGGAGCGCAAGGAAATGGCCGCCAATTTCCTCGCGTACACACAAACACCCGAAAGCCTGAATGCGCTTTGGGAGCTGTCCAGCTTCTTCCCAGCCAATACCACTTGGGACTCCAGCCCGGTGGATGATCCGGTTCTCCGTGAGATGTATGACAAATGGGTCGGCGGTCCGACAGCGGTATATATCCCTGACCTGATGCCGACGCAGTTCTGGACGGACGCGATGTTCGTGGCCGCTCAAGAGATCGTTGGCGGCAACATGACGGGCGAACAGGCAGGCGAACAAAATGCGGGCGTTGTCGAACAGTGGCGCGCTCTCAACCCTGACCTGCTCGAAAACTATCAGCTTTT